>NZ_JBHVRT010000011.1:0-35037 GCF_042885555.1 Kitasatospora sp. NPDC058048
TATCGGCACGCCAGGCTCAACGACCGGCACCCCATCGGGATACCGGTCGCATCACCACATCATCCGAACTCGTTATGTGCGAAGGACGGGTCTAGCGGACCTGCTGACCGCCCGGCCGGCTCGTCGGCAGTTCGAGGACGGCGAGCACCGGCAGGTGGTCGGTCGCGGCCCGCAGGTCGGCCTCGGTGACGCCGGGCAGCCCGTGCGGCACCCCGCAGCCGAGGACGGTGATCCCGGGTGTGGCGAAGACGGCGTCGATCCGCTGGTAGGGGCGCTCCGGTACGGAGGTGAACTCGCCTCCCCAGGGCGCGGTCGGGTACCCGTCCTGGAGCCGCGAGGCCAGCAGCCGCCAGCCCGGCCCGTCCGGGTGCTCGTTGAAGTCCCCTGCCACGACGCCGAGTTCGGCGATCGCGAGCTGGTCGAGGAGCAGCTCGAACTGCCCGTACCGCTCCTCCTGGTCCAGGCTGAGGTGGCAGCTGGTGACGCTGAACGGCGCCGTGCCGGGCAGCCGCAGCAGCGCGCCGGCGAAGCCCCGGGCGTGCAGGCCGCGGGTCTTGGGCAGCAGCCGGTCGTGCACCTCCAGCAGTTCCACCGCGCCGGGCCGGCCGAGCAGCAGCGGGCCGGCGGCGGTGCGGCCGCCGCCGGCCAGCACGGCCGTGCCGGTGCTCCGGGCCAGCCAGGCGGCCTGGCCCTCGGGCCGCCAGTAGCGCGGGGACTCCTGGACGCAGACCACGTCCGGCTCGCAGGCCCGGATCACCCGGGCCAGCGCCCGCCGGTCGTCGCGCAGCGAGCGGATGTTGTAGCTGAGCAGCCGCAGCCGGCCCGGGCCGGGCGGCGGCAGCGGTTCGGCCCGCGCGGCGGTCCCGGGCACGGCAGCAGCGGTGGTCCCGGTCATGGCGGTGGTCGTGGTCGCGGCGCTCATGGTCCTCCCCTGGGCGGTCACCGGATCGATCCGACCGTACGCGGCCGGGCCGGGACGTGCGACGGCGGCGGTGCGTCCGGGATCGGTCGGGGCCCGGTCGCACCGCCGCCGGCGGGCTCGGAGGGGGTCAGGCGGTGCGGGCGAGGTCCGCCGCGCCGACGATGCCGGCGGCGGAGCCCATCGAGGCCAGCACGACCTCGGCGCGCGGGCGGTGCACCCCGCCGGTCAGGTAGTGCTCGAACGCCTTGGCGACCGGGTCGAGCAGCAGCCGGCCGGAGTCGGAGACGCCGCCGCCGAGCACGAAGACGCCCGGGTCGAACAGCGCGGCGAGGTCGGCCATGCCGCGGCCCAGCCAGTCGGCCAGTTCCGCGTAGCACTCCAGGGCGAGCGGGTCGCCCTCCTCCGCGGCCTGGGTGATGTGGATGCCGCGGATGGTCTCGGCCACGCCGTCGTTGAGTTCCAGCATCCGGTGGCCGCGCTGCGGGTCGGCGGCCGCCTTCTCCCGGCCGTAGCGGCGCAACGAGCGCCCGGAGCCGTACTGCTCCCAGCAGCCCTTGCCGCCGCAGCCGCAGAGCAGGCCGTCGGGGACCATGTTGAGGTGGCCGATCTCGCCGGCCACGCCGAAGCGGCCTCGGTGCAGCCGGTTGTCCAGGACGATGCCGCCGCCGATGCCGGTGCCGACGGTGATCAGCAGCATGTCGCGGTGGTCGGCGGCCGCGCCGAAGCGGAACTCGGCCCAGGCCGCGCAGTTGGCGTCGTTCTCGACGACGGTGGACAGGCCGGTGAGCTCCTCGATCCGGCCGCGCAGCGGCTCGTTCTCCCAGTCGATGTTGGGAGCGAAGATCACGGTCGAGCGGTTGCTGTCGACGAACCCGGGGGCGCCGACGCCCACCGCCGTGACACCGGGGTGCTCCTCCTTGAGCTCGCGCACGGCCTGCGCGATGGCGTCGACCGCCCACTGCGGGTCGGCCGGGGTGGGCACCCTGGTCCGGGCCAGGATGGCGCCCGCCTCGTCGACCACGCCTGCCGCGATCTTGGTCCCGCCGACATCGACGCCGATGGTCAGAGCCATGTGTCCCTCAGCTATTCACTCGTTCCGCTGGGCGGAACGCTACCGCCCAACCCGGCCCCCGTACACAGCCTCGCATACATTATCCGAAGACAATCCTGGGACTGCCTGGCCGTGATGCTTCAAAAGTCGTATCTAATCTCCTTCTTCGTGACGTATGAGAACAGCGCGATCACCCTCCGAAAGTCACGGTTTCACTGCTTGACGGACGACCCGTCAGCCTCGTCAACATCGCCGCCGAGGTCGCCGTCGAGGTCGAGGTCGATCTTCTCGGTCGGCGCGCCCTGCCCGGCGGTCCAGCGGCTCTCGTGCCCGGCCACGGCGGCGCGGTAGGCGGCCAGCAGCTCGGCGCCCGCGGCGGCGAGCCCGGTGCCGGCCGCGGCAAGGTGGGAGTAGACCTCCGGCTGCTGGGTGCGCAGCCGGTCGGCCAGCCCGGACAGGGTGATCAGGGTGGTGGCGCTCGCCTCCTGGGCCTTGTCGCCGAGCGCACCGGCGAACCGGCGCACCTCGTCCACCAGCGGGCCCAGTTCCGGCCCGAACGGGTGCCCCTGGCCGCCCTGCTCGCCGTCCTGCTCGGCGTCCGGCCGGCCGCCGGGCTCGGTGCGGTCGTCGGTGCTGGTCATCGCGGGCGCCTCCTCAGCCGGGGCCGCACCCCGCGGCCCCTCGGGCCCGACGCTACCCGACCGGCCGGGCGGCCCGAAAAGCCGCCGGACCGCTGCCGGATCCCTGCCGAAGCGCCGCCGACGCGCCGCCGAACCCCCGTCAGCCCCGGGGCCAGAGCGCCGGGTCGGGCGCGAACCGCACCGAGAGCACCCCGTCGTGCAGCCCCGCCCCGGCCACCGTGCAGCGGCGCAGCGCGGACGGGAGGGTGAGCACCCGGCGGTGGGTGCCGATTCCGACCACCAGTTCGTCACCCCGGCGGACCAGGTCCAGTTCGGAGCGGTCGGCGCCGGGCAGGTCGAGGTGCCAGACCAGCAGGCCCTCCTCGGCGAGCCGGTCCTCGACCGGCCAGGGCCCGGGGGCGAGCCGCTCGGGCCCGTCCCCGTCCCCGTAGAGCCGGTCGGCGACGGCTTCCAGGGTGGCGTCGGCCAGGCCGGTGACCAGCACCGGGGCGTCGGTCTCGGCGGCGAGCGCGGTCAGCTCCTCCTGCCGGCGGCGGGCCAGGGCGGCCAGCCAGGGGTCGGGCGAGGAGACGGCGGCCCCGGGCAGCGCGCCGTGCACCACCACGGCGTCCGGCCGGTGCCCGTGCAGCGCCAGTCCGGCCCGGATCCGGCGCAGCTCGCGGTACGGGTGGCCGTCGGCCGGGACGACCAGCCGGACGCTGGTGCCGGGGCCGGTGATCGCGGCGCGGGACTCGGCGAGCGCCGCGACGGCCTTGGTGCGCCCCTCGTACAGCCAGTCGGCGGGCATCGGGACACCGGCCAGCCCGGCCAGCAGCGGGCGCAGTGCCCGGGCGGCCTGCCGCTGCTCGGGGACGAGCCGGTCCAGGTAGCGGGCGAGCTGTTCGGGCAGGGCGAGGGTGGCGATCAGCTCGGCGGGCGGCGGGGCGAGCACGACCAGGACGTCCTGGTCGGCGGCGGGCAGGGCGCGCAGCAGGGCGAGCCGGGCGATGCCGGGGAGGGCGGTGAGCTCCTCGGGGTCGAGCTGTTCGGCGCCGAGCAGGTCGAGGGCGGGCTTGAGCCGGCCGGTGAGCTCGCCGACGGCGTAGCGGAAGGCGGCCTGCTCGTCGATCCGGGAGACGGTCAGGCCCGGTGCGTGGAGGAGCGGTTCGGGCTCCAGCCGGGTGCCGAGGGCGGAGTCCAGGGCGCGGTGCGGGTCGTCGGCGGCCAGCAGCCAGGTGCGGTGGCCGCGCCGGGCGGCGTGCAGGGCGGTGGCGGCGGCCACCGCGGGAGCCCCCGAGTCGCCGCTGATCAGGATGGTGCGTGTCGCCGTCATGCCGTCCGGCCCCCCGTTCGGTCGTGTCAGCCTTCGACGCGCTTCTTCAGACCGGCCAGGGCGCGGTCGATGATGACCTTCTCGGCCTTGCGCTTGATCATGCCGAGCATCGGGATCTTGACGTCCACGGCGAGCTGGTACGTCACCTCGGTGCGGCCGCCGGCCAGCGGGGCGAGGGTGTAGGAGCCGTCCAGCGAGCGGAGCATCTGGCTGCGGACGAGGGTCCAGGAGACCTCGCGGTCGCCGTCCCAGGTGTAGGCGAGGACGTGCTCGTCGCGGATGGCGCCGGCGTCGAGCAGCAGCCGGACCTCGGCAGCGCGGCCGTCCTCGCCGGCCTTGAGGACCTCGATCTCCTTGACCTCCCCGGTCCAGGCCGGGTAGGCGGCGAAGTCGGCGATCACGGCCATGACCGTGGCCGGGGTCGCGTCGATGGTGATGCTCGACCTGGTGTGCTCCGCCATGGAATGGCCCTCCGCCTCGTCCCTCTGCCTGCCGGTCCGGCCGGGGCGCGCTCGGCCCGGTCCGCCCGGAGCAGGCTATCGCGCCCGGCGGGCGGCGCGGCGGCGCGGGCCGTTCCCGGCGGGCGGCCGTGGTGCGGGCGGGCGCCGGGCGGCCGGGCATGTTACCGGCCGGTCGCCCTGCTCTGTCGTAGGGTGCCATTCGAACGACCCGGTCACGGCCTGGTCGGACCCGGCCGGGTGTGACACTTCGAACACCGGAGCCGACCCCTCTGGTCGAAGCTGCCTACCGGGCAGTAACGTCCTGCCGTCCCGCAGCGTCGCGAACGAGGAGCAGTCTTGCTCGACTTCAGCCTTCCGGCCCTCTACCAGGTACCGAGCGGCGGCAACCTCGCCGACCCGGTGCACCGGAACGCCGAGGAGCACCCGGACGTCGCCGTGCTCAGCCGGAAGGTGGACGGCCAGTGGCAGGAGTTGACGTCGGTCCAGTTCCTGGCCGAGGTGCACGCCGCCGCGAAGGGCCTGATCGCCGCCGGCGTCGAGCCGGGTGACCGGGTCGCCATCATGTCCCGTACCCGGTACGAGTGGACGCTGCTGGACTTCGCGATCTGGACGGCCGGCGCCGTCACCGTGCCGGTGTACGAGACCTCCTCCGCCGAGCAGGTCGAGTGGATCCTCGGCGACTCGGGCGCGGTCGCCGTGATCACCGAGACCGACCAGCACGTCCGGGTGGTCGGCGAGGTCCGCGAGCGGCTGCCGGAGCTGAAGCACACCTGGCAGATCGAGGGCGGGGCGCTCGCCGCCCTGGCCGAGGCCGGACAGGGCGTCCCCGACGCGACGGTCCACGAGCGCCGCCGGATCGCAGGCCCCGACGACATCGCCACCATCGTCTACACCTCGGGCACCACCGGCCGCCCGAAGGGCTGTCAGCTGACCCACGGCAACTTCCTGGCCGAGTGCGGCAACGTCGTCGAGCGCCTGGCCCCGCTGTTCCGCACCGGCGAGAGCTCCGTCCTGCTCTTCCTGCCGCTGGCCCACGTGCTCGCCCGGATCGCCGAGATCGCCCCGGCGATGGCCCCGATCAAGCTCGGTCACGTCTCCGACATCCGGGACGTCACCGCCGAGCTGGCCGCCTTCCGGCCGACCCTGATCCTGGGCGTGCCCAGAGTGTTCGAGAAGGTCTACAACACCGCCCGCGCCAAGGCCCAGGCCGACGGCAAGGGCAAGATCTTCGACAAGGCCGCCGAGACCGCGATCGCCTACAGCCGGGCGCTGGACGCCGGCGGCGCCGGGCTGGTGCTGCGGCTCAAGCACGCGGTCTTCGACAAGCTGGTCTACGGCAAGCTGCGTGCCGCCCTCGGCGGCCGGGCCACCCACGCCATCTCCGGCGGCGCCCCGCTCGGCGAGCGCCTGGGCCACTTCTACCGGGGCATCGGCTTCACCGTCCTGGAGGGCTACGGCCTGACGGAGACCTGCGCGGCCACCGCCTTCAACCCGTGGGACAAGCCGAAGATCGGTACGGTCGGCCAGCCGGTGCCCGGCGCCTCCGTGCGGATCGCCGAGGACGGCGAGGTCTTCTTCAAGGGCCCGCACGTCTTCACCGGCTACTGGAACAACCCGCAGGCCACCGCCGACACCCTCAAGGACGGCTGGATCGCCACCGGCGACCTCGGCTCGCTGGACTCCGACGGCTACCTGACCATCACCGGCCGCAAGAAGGAGATCATCGTCACGGCCGGCGGCAAGAACGTCGCCCCCGCCGTGATCGAGGACCGGATCCGGGCCCACGCCCTGGTCGGCGAGGTCATGGTGGTCGGCGACCGCAAGCCCTTCATCGCCTGCCTGATCACCGTCGACCCGGACTTCTTCCCGAAGTGGAAGGAGCTCAACGGCAAGCCCGCCGGCGCCACCGTCGCCGACCTCGCCGGCGACCCGGACCTGCTGGCCGCCCTCCAGAGCGCGGTGGACGACGGCAACGCCGCCGTCTCGCACGCCGAGGCGGTCAAGAAGTTCCGGCTGCTGGACACCGAGTTCTCCGAGGAGAGCGGCCACCTGACGCCCTCGCTCAAGCTCAAGCGCAACGTCGTGCTGAAGGACTACGCGGCCGACATCGAGGCGCTCTACCGGAAGTAGCCGCCGGAAGCGGCCGCCCGACGCGGCCCGACCGCGGGCGCCGGACGGGCCCCGCCACTCCAGGAAAGTGGCGGGGCCCGTCGGCGTCACCCGGCCAGCAGCGAGGTCAGCCGCCCGGCCAGCAGGTCCCAGCGCCAGGAGCGCTCCACCCAGCGCCGCCCGGCCTCGCCCATCCGCCGCCGCAGCTCCTCGTCGCGCAGCAGCCGCACGATCCGCTCGGCCGCCGCCGGGGCCGAGCCGCCGGGCACCACGTACCCGGTCTCGCCCTCCAGCACCGCGTCCGGCGCGCCGCCGGAGTCCCCCGCGACCACCGGCAGGCCGGTCGCCGAGGCCTCCAGGTAGACGATGCCCAGGCCCTCGACGTCCAGCCCCCCGCGCCGGGTGCGGCACGGCATCGCGAAGACGTCCCCGGCCCCGTAGTGGGCGGGCAGCTCCTCCCACGGCACCGAGCCGGTGAACCGCACCGAGTCCCGCACGCCCGTGGCGTCGGCGAGCTTCTCCAGGTCCGCCCGGTACGGGCCGCCGCCGACGATCAGCAGCACCGCGTCCGGCACGTCGGCGAGGATCTGCGGCATCGCCTCGATCAGGGTGTCCTGGCCCTTGCGCGGCACCAGCCGGGAGACGCAGACCACCACCGGCCGGTCCGCCAGCCCGAGCCGGCGGCGCACCTCGGCGCCCCCGGAGCCCGGGTGGAAGGTCGTCTCGTCCACGCCCGGCGGCAGCTGGACCATCCGGGCCGCGGCCTGCGGCCCGACCGCGGCGGCGATCCGGGAGCGGGTGTACTCGCCCAGGTAGGTCAGCACGTCGGTGCCGGCGCCGATCCGGCGCAGCAGCTGCCGGGAGACCGGCAGCTGGGCCCAGGCGGCCTCGTGGCCGTGGGTCATCCCGAGCAGCCGCCCGGCCCCGGCCCGGCGCAGCGTGGGCGCCATCAGCCCGAGCGGCGCGGCGGCGCCGAACCAGACCGAGTCGCACTTCTCCGCGCGCAGGATCTCGGCGGCCCGCCGGGTGACCCGCGGTGTGGGAACCATCACCTTCGTCCGGTCCCGGATCACCGGGAACGGCTGCTCGGCGTCGAAGCGGGCCACCTCGCTGCCGTCCCGCCAGGTCGAGGCGTACACCACGACACTGCCTGCGGGCTGACGGACGGCCATGTTGTGCACGAAGGCCTGGATGCCACCGGGGCGCGGCGGGAAGTCATTGGTGACGATCAAGGTTCTGTGCATCAGGCCACGGCTCGCTCGGTCGGGGGGTGCGCGGTGTACCGCTGGGTGATCCGTACGATAGGTCAACACCATGACCCGCCGGGAACGGAACCGCGCACGGCAACCGTTTGACCCCCGGGTCAGTCCTAGTACCTAGGCCGCAGTGCGACGCGGCCCGGGCGTCCGTCTCCACGACGCCTCCGGTGGGGACGTCCGAGACGAACGAGGGAGCGCAGTGGAATTGGCCCCGGCCACCGAGCCCGGTTCTTCACGCGGCCGCCTCGGCCGCCCGCTCGGGGCGCTCGCCGCGCTCGGCGCCACCTGGATCGCCACCCGCGCGCTGCTGGTGCTGCTGGCGACGGGCGTGCTGAAGGCGCCCGGCGGCGACGTCACGGCGGACGTCTGGATGATCTACCACGCCTGGTACGGCGTGCTCCAGACCGGCACCTTCCCCTTCGACGACGTCACCTGGCAGTACCCGCCGGGCGCCGCCCTGGTGATCCTGCTGCCGGGCCTGCTGCCCTGGTCGTACCTGGTCTCGTTCTGGGTGATCTGCGGGATCGCCGACGCCGCCGCGGCCGCGCTGCTGGTGCGCACCGGCCTGCGCCGGGGCCGGGCGCTGACCGGCGCCTGGATGTGGGTGGTGGGCGTCCCGCTGCTCGGCCCGATGATCTACAACCGCTTCGACGTCATCGTCACCGCGGTCGCCCTGGCCGGTCTGCTGGCGCTGATCCGCCGCCCGGCGGTCGGCGGGCTGCTGCTGGGCCTGGGCGGCATCGTCAAGATCTGGCCGCTGCTCGGCCTGATCGGCACCCCCTCCGGCCGCCGCACCCGCCGTTCCTGGACGCTGGCCGGCGCCACCGCCGTCTCGATCGGCTTCCTGCTGGCCGCCGGGATGAACGGCGCCTTCGACTTCCTGGCCTTCCAGAAGGACCGCGGCATCGAGGTCGAGTCGCTCGGCGCGCTGCCGCTGCACTTCGCCCGGCTCGCCGGCGGCTGGGACGGCAGGGTCACGATGAACTACGGCTCCCCCGAGATGCTCGGGCCGTGGGTGAGCGTGATCAGCAAGGTGATGATGGCCGGCACCGTGCTGGGCTTCGCCTGGCTGCTGCTGTGGCGCTACACCTCCAAGCGCCGCAGCGCGGCCACCATGTACGACGCGGCACTGTGCGCGCTGCTGATCTTCGTGGTGACCAGCCGGGTGATCAGCCCGCAGTACCTGGTCTGGCTGGTCGGCGTCGCGGCGGTCTGCCTGACCGTGCGCAACAGCAGCCAGCGGCCGGTGGCGATGCTGATCCTGCTCGCCTGCCCGCTGACCCTGGTCGAGTTCCCGACCATGTTCACCCAGGTGCTGGCCAGCGACCCGGTGGCGGTCACCGTGCTGGCCGCGCGCAACCTGCTGCTGCTGGCCGCGGCCGTGCTCTCCTGCGTCCGGCTCTGGCGCTCGACCCGCGGCGAGGCGCCGCTGCCGCCGACCGTGGTGCTGGACCGCGAGCCCGCCGCGCTGCCGTCCGCCGGCTACCCGGTGCGCCCGGGCATCGCCTACGAGCAGGACCTGCTGGACGGCATCGACCACCCGGGCGCCCCGGCCGAGCAGCGCCGCTGATCAGCCCCTCAGCTCCGCCATCCGCGCCAGCCACTGCCGGGTGAACTCCTCCAGCCCGACGCCCAGCTCGCGGCGCATCAGCCGGTCGGTGCGGCGCTCCCGGTCCTCGCCCTGCCCGTCGGCCGCGCCGATCGCGCGGTAGAAGGCGACCAGCCGCTGCGGCCCGTGGGTGCGGGCGATCAGCTCGCAGGCCAGCCAGGACTGCTCGTAGGCCTGGGCGATGCCGGTGGCCCCGGCGGCGAAGTCCCGGTCGGCGGGCAGCGCGGTGGGCGTCCTCCCGGCGGCGACGTCCCGGGCCAGCTCGGGGGCGACCTGCTGCGGACTGCGGCCCGAGTCGCGGTACGCCGTCCAGTCGGCGACGCCCTCGGAGAGCCACAGCGGGGTCCAGGCCCGGGTGTCGGCCCTGGTCGCGACGTGGGTGGCCTCGTGGGTGATCACCACCTGGCGGCCGAAGTCGCTGAGCCGGCCGTACACCTCCGGGTTGACCAGCACCCGGTCCGCCGGGGTGTGCCACGGTGCGCCGGGGGCGGCCACGGTGACCGCCGCCATGCCCGTCCAGCCGTCCGGGTCGCCCTCCAGCAGCCGGGCGAACTGCTCCTCGGTGGCGGGCCGCTCCAGCAGCAGCCGCTGCGGCCAGGCGCCGCCCCAGACCTCGGTGACGGCGGGCACCGCCCGGTCCCCCACCGCGGCCAGCTCGGCCGGGTCGGGCCCGGCGGCCGGCCCGACCACCAGGCAGTTCGCTCCCGGAGCCGACCGGAGCGGCCCGAAGTCCCACGGCGCGGGCGGGCCGTCCGCGCTCTCCTCGCGCTCGACCCGCCAGCCGTCGCCGGCCCGGAGCAGCTCGATCCGGCGCGGGTACACCACCGGGTACTCGTCGTACCCGGCGATCCGCACCGCCAGTTCGGCGGCGGCGGTCAGCCGCTCCGGCCCGCCGGAGGCGGCGAGCACCAGGTTGCGGTACCCCGCCCCGGCCACCGGCAGCCCGGCCCACGGCGGCGCCGAGCGCGCCCGTTCCGCCAGCGCGGCGGCCACCTCGGCGTGCCGGTCCGCCGAGCGGGCCGGGGGCGCCGCCGGGGCGGCCGGAGGCAGCGACAGCTGGGCCAGCCCACCGGCCGCGAGCAGCAGCGCGCCCCGCCGGGACAGCGTCCGGCGGGGGCGGGAGCCGGATATACCGGCGGGGCCAGTGGGGTCGGCGGGGCCGGACGGCGGGGCGTTCAGAGCCGGACCACCCCGGAGACCGGCATGGCGGTGACGCTCTCGTAGCGGACCTTGGCGCCCGGGCGGGGGGCGTGCACGATCACGCCGCCGCCGGCGTACATGCCGACGTGGTGCATGTCCCGGTAGAAGATCACCAGGTCTCCCGGTCGCGCTTCGGACAGGCTGACCCGCTGCCCGGCGTACGCCTGGGCCTGCGAGGTGCGCGGCAGGGTCACTCCGGCCTGCCGCCAGCTGTAGTACATCAGACCGGAGCAGTCGAAGGCGTGCGGGCCGGTGGCCCCGTAGACGTACGGGGAGCCGATCATCCGCACCGCGGCGGCCAGCGCGGCGGCCCCGCGCTCGGAGGCGGGCGGGGCGGTGCCGAGGTCCAGCCGGTCGGTGCCCCGGGTGGCGCGCTGCTCGGCGTCCCGGGCGTCCTGGACCGTCAGCCGGGCCCGCTCGGCGGCGCCCAGACCGTTCAGCAGCTTCTGCGCCCTGGCCAGCCGCTGCTGGATCTGCTGCTTGCTGTCGGCGAGCGAGCGGCGGGTCCGGTCCAGCTCGTCGAGCTTGCCGGCCGCCTCGGTCCGGCGCTGGTCGAGCCGGCGCTGCCGGGCGACCAGCTCGTGCAGGGTCTCCTGCTGGCGCGCGGCGGCCTGGCCCAGGGCGCGGGCGCGGGACAGGTAGCCCTCCGGGTCGGGCGAGAGGATGAGCTGGGCGGTCTGGGTCATCCCGCCGCCGCGGTACTCGGCCCCGGCCACCGTCGCGAGGTCGCCCCGCAGCCCGTTGAGCTGGTCCTGGGCCACGGCGATCTCGCCCTGGAGGATTGTGGTCTCGCCCTGGAGCCGCCGCTGGGCCTCCTGCGCCGCGTTGGCCTTCTCGGACGCCTGCTCGGCCTCGTCGTACAGCTGTTCCACCTGCGTCTTGACGTCCTGGCGGTCGCCCGGGTCGGGGCTGCCGGGGGCGGCCTGGGCGCTGCCTCCGGCGGCCACACCCAGGGCGGTGGCGGCGGCCGCGGTCAGCACCAGCGCCCGGGCGAGCAGTTGGGAACGGCGGTGCACGGGCATGGCGGCAGCGGCTCCAATCCTGCGGCGCGGCTCCCGCCGCCGCACCGGGACGGGCGGCCGTCGAGCGGGAGTCCGGTGGCAGACGTTAGCGAGTCAGGGCAAGCGAGTCCAAACCCCTGCCAACCCGAATATTCAGGCTGTTGTCGGACATTTGACCGACCCTCGGGAAAAGCCGCAGGAAAAACCGCAGGCCCGGCCTCCCCTGGGGGAGGCCGGGCCTGGAAGCGTTCGAACGGTGATCAGACCCGCACGATGGAGGCCAGCGGCATGTTGGTGACGGCCTCGTAGCGCACCGACGCGCCCGGCTTGGGCGCGTGCAGCACCTGGCCGTTGCCCGCGTAGATGCCGACGTGGTGGGCGTCGGTGTAGAAGATCAGCAGGTCGCCGGGCTGGGCCTGGGAGATGTCCGAGCCGATCCGGGTGCCCGCCGAGGCCTGCGCCTGCGAGGTGCGCGGCAGCGACACGCCCGCCTGGTTGAACGCCCAGACCATCAGGCCGGAGCAGTCGAAGGAGCCCGGGCCGGTGGCGCCCCAGACGTACGGGCTGCCGATCTTGGAGGCGGCGGCCGAGAGCGCGGCGGCACCGCGCGAGCTGCCCGGGGCCACCTTCACCGGGGAGGAGGCGGTCGAGCCGGTCGAGGCACTCGAGCCGGCCGCGAGGTCGCCGCGGCTGTTGTCGCGGGAGGCGCGGTCGGCCTGCTGCTGCTGGGCCTGGGCGGCGTCGGCCTTGGCCTTGGCGTCGGCCGCGGCCTTCTCCTCGGCCTGGCGCAGCGCCTGGCGCTCCTGCTCGGTCAGCGTGTTGAGCAGGTCCTGGGCCGCCTTCAGCTTGCCCTGGACCTCCTCCTTGGAGGTCTTCAGCTGCTGGGTGGTCGACTCCAGCTCGGCGAGCTTGCCCTGGGCCTCGTTGCGGTCCTGGTCGAGCTTGCGCTGCTGCTCCTGGAGCTCCTTCAGCTGACCCTTCTGGGTGCTGCCGGCCTGGTTCAGCGCGTCGGCCTGGCTGAGGAAGGTGTCCGGGCTGGAGGAGAACATCAGCTGGACGGTCGGGGATATGCCCCCGTTGCGGTACTGCTCGCCGGCGATCTCGGCCAGGCCGCCCTGGAGCTCGGTGACCTGGGCCTGCTGACGGGCCACCTGGTCCTGCATGCCGGAGACCTGCTTCTCCAGCTCCTGCTGCTTGGCCTGGGCCGCGTTGTAGTTCTCGGTCGCGATCTCGGCCTGCTCGTTGAGCTGGTCGACCTGCCCCTTGACCTGTTCCTTGGTCGGCTGCGGGTCGGCGTGGGCGCCTTGCGCGGAGAGGACGACGGCTGCCGCGGCGACACCGGTCAGGATCGAGACCCGGGCGCGGCCTGCGGGCTTGGGACGACGATGGGACGCCACGAAGGCGGACTCCTTCTTCCTACGTCCGCCTACCGGGTGAGCTGACGGGTTCGGGCCGGAAGCATGCCCTACGACGCCTCACGGCCGTTCCATCGGCCGACCTGGCGTCGATTCACCCCGGAGGAACGTGGTTCCCCGGCTCCGCTCCGCAGCGCCCCCAAAACACTGGGCTCCCCTGTCGGGCAGTCGCTTCGACCTGCCCCGCTGCCTCACGAACTCGACGGTAACCACCGCCGCCACCCTGGCTGGGCGATCGACAGTGCGGTGGTTCAGAGCACGACCCTAGTAACTGAACCGTGATCGGTTCAAATCCTTGTCAGAAAAAAGACCAAAGATTTCCCAAGTTCTGCTGTGAAAATGACCGATGGTGACCACCGGCACACAGAAGGCTGATCAGTTCTCAGCATGTGGCCGCGAAGGGGCGGAAAGCCGAACGCCACCCCCCGCACGAGGGGTGGCGCTTTTCACAGCCCCCGGAACGGCCCCGCGGGCGTGTCGGGCCGTCAGACCCGGCGGATGGTGTTGATCGACATCGCGTCGGCCTTCATCACCTTCACCACGTCACCGGTGTGCGGCGCGTGGACCACCATGCCGTTGCCGATGTACATCCCGACGTGGTGCATGTCGTTGCCGTAGATCACCAGGTCGCCCGGCTGGGCCTGGTCCAGCGACGGCACCCGGGTGCCGTAGTGGCCCTGCTCCTGCGAGGTGCGCGGCAGCGAGACGCCCGCCTGCCCGTACGCCCAGACCATCAGGCCCGAGCAGTCGAAGGTGGTCGAGCCGGTGGCGCCCCACACGTACGGCGAGCCCTGCTTGCCCATCGCCTTGGCCATCGCCACGGCCGCGTAGCCGCTGGCCGGCGGCAGGCTGCTGAGGTCGACCCGGTCGCTGCCGCGCGAGGCGCGGTCGTCCTGCGCCTGCTGGGCCTTCAGCGCGGCGCGGTCGGTGGCGCTCAGCGAGTTCAGCAGGTCCTGGGCGGCCTTCAGCTTGGTGTTGACGTCCGCCTTGGCCTGGTTCAGGTCCTTGGTGGTGGTGTCCAGCGAGGCGAGCACGGCGGAGGCCTCGACCTTCTCCTGGTCCAGCCGGCGCTGCTGGTCCAGCAGCCCCTTGAGCGCCTCGGCCTGGCTGCTGCTGGCCTGCTGGACGGTGGAGGCCTTCTCCAGGTAGCCGGAAGGGTCGGAGGTGAGCATCAGCTGGACGGACGGGTCGATGCCGCCGGTGCGGTACTGCTCGCCCGCCACCTCGGCGAGACCGCCCTGGAGCTGGGTCATCTGCTCCTGACTGCGGGCCACCTGGTCCTGCAGCTGGTCGGCCTGCTTGCGCAGCTGGTCGGCCCGCTCCTTGGCGCCGTTGTACTTCTCCGCCGCCTGCTCCTGCTCCTCCTGGAGCTGGTCGATCTGCGCCTTGACGTCCGTTTTGTTCGGCTGCGGCGCGGCGTGCGCGGCCACCTGGGCGGAGAGGGCGACCGCGGTCGCAGCAGCAGCGGTGAGCACGGAGATCCGCGCGCGGCTCGGCTGCTTGGGACGGCGGTGGGAGGCCAAGGGTCCTGCTCCTTCTTCCAACGGACTCACCTGATGGGATGAGATTCCGGAAAATAGGTTTGACGCCAGACCCTAGTGAAGATCTATCCGTTTTGCCACTCCCCCGAAGGTGTGAACTCCGGTCCGCACACTGACGACACGGGACCCGCACATCACTCCGGAACCACTCCTGACCAGGCATCGCACGGCCGGTCGGGGTCAGGGGCGCGCCAGCCGGTTCAGCAGCAGCACCGAGGCGACGGGGCGCGCGCCCGCCTTCCGCACGCCGTCCGCGACCTCCCGGTCGGTGGACACCACCACCACCGGACGGCCCTGCGGCTCGGCCCGCACCAGACGGCGGATCAGCTCGTCGGCCGTCTCCCCGGTCCGGCTGAACCGCACCCGGACCCCGCGCGGCGGCGCCATGATCACCGGGACGTCCAGGTCCTGCCCGTCGAACACGCAGGTGACCTCCGCCTGGGTGCGCTGCGCCAGCATCGCCAGCCCGCCCAGCAGCCGGATCCGCTGCTGCTCCAGCGGCAGCGTCGGATAACCGGTCTTGGTCACGTTGTAGCCGTCCACCACCAGGTGCACCTGGGGGATCGCCAGCAGCTGGTCCAGCAGCGCCGGATCGTCCTCGGCCAGCCCGCGCCGGGCCACGTCGTGGGGCGAGGCCGCCCCCGGCACCACCGCCTCCACCAGGTCCGCCGGGCGGATCTGGGAGACCGGCAGCGCCAGCTCCCGCTGGAGCCCCTGGGCCGACTGCAGCACGGTGTCCAGCAGCAGCCGCAGCCGCATGTCCTCGACGCTGCGCCCCTCACGGGCCGACCGGCGGCCCTGCTCGACCGCGTTCTCCAGCTCCGAGACCCGGTGCCTGAGCCTGCGCGCCTCGGTCTCGGCCGCACCGCGCTCGGCCGCGGTCTGCACCTTCAGGGCTTCCAGCTCGCCGGCCACCCGGCGGGTCTCGGCCTGCGCCCGGCGGGTGTCGCTCTCCAGCGACCGCACCTTCTTGCGCAGCGACTCGGCCTCCTTGCGGACGCCGTCCGACTCGGCCCGCTGCCGGTCCACCTCCGCCCGCGCGGAGGCCCGCACCTCGGCCAGCTCGGCATGCAGCTTCTCCACCAGCCGGGCCGACTCCGCGGCCGCGTCCTCGGCACCGGCCCGCTCGGCCTCCTCGCCGGCCTCGGCCACCAGCCGGCTCCAGCCCGCCGAACGCACCAGGTAGGCGGCGGCCGCGACGTCCATCGGATCGGCGGCGCTCGGGACGGTGCCCGACTCCAGCGCCTTCACCAGGTCCGGCTGCCCGAGACGCAGCCGCTCCGCTATCCGCACCCGGAAGGCCGGCTCCGCCTCCAGGGCCGCCGCCAGCGCGGTGGCCGCGTACTTGGCCCGCCGCGCCGGGGTGAACTTGACGTACTGACGCAGGCTCTGCGGGAGTTCGCCCGCCGGCAGCCCGCCGAGCGCGTCCGAGGCCAGCCCGACCACGCGCCGGCGCACGCCCTCGGGCAGCGGCCGGTCGAGCTTCTCGACGGCGTGCTCCGCCGCGGGCTCGGAGGAGTCGTTCGCCGCCTCGGCCGCAGCGGGCTGAAGCCCCTGGGCTTCGCCGGGCTCCTTCGCTGCGTCCACCACGTCCTCGGCTCCGATCCTGGTCCAGCGGGGCACGGCCGCGACCTCCCCCTGTCGTCACGCTCCGTGCGTCTTGTTCTGCATTGTCCCGTGCGGCGCGGGCGGGTGCGCCGCGCACCCACCCGCCGCCGCGGCGGGGATCAGCCCTGCTCGGTGGGGGCCTGCGCCCCCTCGGCACCCGGGCGGGCCACCAGCTCGACCTGGTCCACCGCGTTGCACCAGCGGCAGCGCACCGACTCGATGGTCTCGCTCAGCACCTCGGTCTCCTCGACCTCGGACTCGCCAGCCAGGTCGAAGTGCAGGAACTCGGTCACCCGCGCGGTGCGGGTCACGTCGAAGCGGGTGAGGTTTCCGCACAGGGTGCAGCGCCAGCGCGTCTCGGCGGTCAGGGCGGGGACGGTCATCGGGGGTCCTCTCGGGTGGTCCCTTCGTGGGCTAGGCGCTCCCCCCGGAGCCCCGGCATCGGCGGCGGGAGGCGGGAATGCCCGCCCCAAGCCTATTGCCTGGGGCAACCATCGCGGCCACCGGTCGCCCGAACACCCGGACTGGTCCACCTGCCGTAAACCGCCGTGTCACCTGCGGCGCCCGGAGGGATGCTTGGCCGCATGGCGCTCGCGGTCCCCGACGACACCGCCGCCCGGGGCGGCCGCCCGGCCGCGACCGTCCCGGCGGTCAGCTACGCCCTGATCGCACTCAACACCCTGGTCTTCCTGCTCGGCCCGGCCGCCGGGCTCAACCCGCTGTACGGCACCGGCCGGGCCCGGGTCTGCGCGGAGCAGCGGTACGAGCAGCGCTGGGGCGCCGTCCCGGCCGAGGTGCTGGCCGGGCGGCCGCTGACCGCCGCGCAGCTGGCCGAGGCCCCCGACCCGGTCCCCGGCTGCCCGGCCGCCCCGACCCCGGGCAAGCACCCGGCCCTGTCCGTCCTCACCGGGCTCTTCCTGCACGCCGGCTGGCTCCACCTGCTGGGGAACCTGCTCTTCCTCCAGGTCTTCGGCCCCACCGTCGAACGGCGGCTGGGCCGGGCCCGGTACGCCGTCTTCTACCTGGCCGCCGGCAGCCTGACCACGTACGGCTTCGCGCTCGCCGAGGCGCACTCGCCGAACTCCACCCGGGTGCTCATCGGGGCCTCCGGGGCGATCGCCGCCGCGCTCGGCGCCTATCTGCGCCTCCACCCCCGGGCCCGGGTCACCACCCTCGTCCCGCTGCTGCTCTTCCTGCCGCTGCGGTTCCCCGCCTGGCTGGTGCTCGGCCTCTGGTTCGCCCTGCAGTGGTGGTCGGTGCACTCGGCCGGGCCCGGGGTGGCGTACCTGGTCCATGTGATCGGCTTCTCGGCCGGGTTCCTCTACGCCTGCACCGTGGTTCGCCACCCCCCGCGACGACCCGGCCGACGCCCGATACGCTGGCGCCACCCCACAAAGGAGCCCGAACTGTGATCACCGCCATCGTCCTGATCAAGACCAGTGTCGACCGCATCCCGGAGATCGCCGAATCCATCGCCGCCATCGACGGCGTCAGCGAGGTCTACTCGGTGACCGGGGGCTACAACCTGGTGGCGATGGTGCGGGTGCGCCGGCACGACGACCTGGCCGAGGTCATTCCGGGCCGGCTCAACAAGGTCCCGGGCGTGGCCCACACCGAGACCCAGATCGCCTTCCGCACCTACTCCCAGCACGACCTGGAAGCCGCCTTCGCCCTGGGCCTGGACGAGTAGCGCTCAGCCCTCGCGACGGCCCCGGTCGATCTGCACGGTCGCGACGCAGCGCCCGCCCTCGTTGCGGTAGTTCCAGGCCGCCCCGTCCGTGACCAGCTCCCGGACGGCGGTCAGGAAGCGGTCGACGTGCTCGTCCGGCGTCCCGGCGCCGAAGCTCACCCGGATCGCGTTCAGGCTGCGCTCGCCCGGCAGCGAGGGCTCCGGCGCCCCGCACTCGGACGGGGCGACGTCCTCGTCCCCGAGCAGCGTGCGCACCAGCGGGTGGGCACAGAACAGGCCGTCGCGCACCCCGATGCCGTACTCGGCGGACAGCGCGGCCGAGAAGTGCGAGCTGTTCCAGCCCCGGACGACGAAGGACAGCACGCCGACCCGGGCGGAGTCGGAGCCGAACAGGTTCAGCACCTTGACCTGCGGAATCTGCGCCAGCCCCGCGGTCAGCCGGGCGATCAGCTGCTGCTCGCGGGCCTCCAGCGCGTCGAAGCCGGCCTCGGTCAGGGCCCGGCAGGCCGAGGCGATCGCGTAGGCGCCGATGACGTTCGGCGAGCCGGCCTCGTGCCGGGCCGGGCCGGTGTGCCACTGCACGGCCACCGAGCCGTCGCTCTCCCGGGCCACCGTCCGGGTCGCCCCGCCGCCGGCCAGGTACGGCTCGGCCGCGTCCAGCCAGTCCGCCCGGCCGGCCAGCACCCCGGCGCCGAACGGCGCGTAGATCTTGTGGCCGGAGAAGGCGATCCAGTCGACGTCCAGCTCGCGGACCGAGACCCGGTGGTGCGGCGCCAGCTGGGCGGCGTCCAGCACCACCCGGGCGCCGTGCCGGTGCGCGGTCCGGGTCAGCTCGGCGACCGGCCACAGCTCGCCGGTCACGTTGGAGGCGCCGGTGACGCAGAGCAGCTTGGGGCCCTCGGGCGCCCCGGCGAGGGCGGCGTCGAGCGCGGCCACCGCCTCGGCCCGGGAGCGCGGCGCCCGCAGGTAGGTGACACCCAGTCCGGCGTGCGCCCAGGGCAGCAGCGAGGCGTGGTGCTCGGTCTCGAAGGCGAACACCCGGGTGCCGGCCGGAACGGCCGCGGCCAGCAGGTTGAGCGAGTCGGTGGTGGCCCGGGTGAAGACCACCTGGTCGCCCTCGCGCAGGTCGAGGAACTCGCCGACGGTGCGGCGGCTCTGCTCGAACAGGTCGGTGGACAGCTGGGAGAGGTACCCGGCCCCGCGGTGGACGCTGCCGTAGTACGGCGCGTAGGCGGCGACGTCGTCCCACACCCGCTGGAGCGCCGGGGAGCTGGCCGCGTAGTCCAGCGCCGCGTAGCCGACCTTCTCACCGTTGGCGAGCGGAACCTGGACGTCGGCGCCGAGGACGGCGAGCGGGGCGCAGGTCTCGGTGATGGCGAGAGCGGACATGAGGATGCACTCCTTCAGGGGTGAGGGACCCCGGGAGTGCTGCTCGTCCGGCGTCCGCGCTTGTCGCACGGACGGCTTGCCGTGACGACCCGGTCCTCACCCAGGGCACCCCGCCACGGACGGAGGGTTGCCGGACAGCCAGCTGGGGCTTCGCGCTGTCACTCATGACCTGGCGAAGACTCTAGGCCGCGTCCATCGGGTGGTCAAACGGGCATCCAGCATCCGGACAGCACGGGAGCCCGTGCCGGCGTTCCGGCACGGGCTCCCCAACTACCGCCTCAGATCCGGCTGGTGGCCTCCGACCAGCGTCGCAGCAGGTCCTGCGCGGCACCGGAGTCGATCGCCTCCGCGGCCCGCTCCATGCCGGCCGCCAGCTGCTCGGCGAGCGGCGCCTCGCCGAGGTCCAGCGCGACCAGCGCCGCCGCCGTGTTCAGCAGGACGGCGTCCCGCACCGGCCCGTGCTCCCCCGCCAGCAGCCGCCGCGCGACCTCGGCGTTGTACGAGGCGTCCGCCCCGCGCAGCGCTTCGATGCCGACCAGTTCGATGCCGACGTCCCGCGGGTCGAAGGTGGTCTCGGTGACCACCCCGTCGCGCACCAGCCAGACCTGCGAGGTGGTGGTGATGGTCAGCTCGTCCAGCCCGTCGTCGCCGCGGAAGACCAGCGCCGTCGCGCCCCGTTCGGCCAGCACCCCGGCGATCAGCCCGGCCAGCCGGGTGTCGAAGCAGCCGATGGCGTGCGCGGTGACCCTGGCCGGGTTGGTGAGCGGGCCGAGGATGTTGAAGGAGGTCGGCACCCCGAGGTCGCGCCGCGCGGTGGCGGCGTGCCGCATCGAGGGGTGGAACTTGGCCGCGAAGCAGAAGGTGAGACCGACCTCCTCGGCCACCTCGGCGACCCGCTGCGAGGAGAGGTCCAGCGCCACCCCGAGCTTCTCCAGCACGTCCGAGGAGCCGCTGGCGGAGGAGGCCGACCGGTTGCCGTGCTTGACCACCTTGGCGCCGGCGGCCGCCGCGACGATCGCCGACATGGTGGAGATGTTGACGGTCTTCGCCCGGTCCCCGCCGGTGCCGACGATGTCCACCGCCGGTCCGGGGATCTCCAGCGGCTCGGCGTGCTCGTACATCGCGTCGACCAGGCCGGCGATCTCCTCGACCGACTCGCCCTTGGCCCGCAGGGCGATCATGAACCCGGCCACCTGCACGGGGGACGCCTCGCCGCTCATGATCCGGTCCATCGCCCACGCGGTGGACGCGCGGTCGAGGTCCTCCCCCTGCAACAGCGCCGCCAGGAGGTCCGGCCAGGTGCGGATCACCTGCGCGGGGTCGCTACCGCCGTTCGCAGGGTTCACGTTCACCATGGCTGACTCCAGCTGTTTGTCGGTTCCCCGCTCCGGGGGGACGTCCGTACGGATGGAGCCAGCCTATCGAGCGAAGCGGCCGCTTCTACCCCCCTCTTTTCCAGTTGCCGGGGGGGAATTCAGCGGACGGCCGGAGTCCGCTTCGCCAGCCGCGCCCGCAGCAGGGTGGCGACCGCCCCGGCCAGCGCCACCGGCTCCACCGGGCGGGAGATGGCGGCGTCCGCCCGGCTCCAGGCGGCGAGCCAGGAGTCCTGCGGCCGGCCGATCAGCACCAGCACCGGCGGGCAGCCGTAGATCTCGTCCTTGAGCTGGCGGCCGAGCCCCAGCCCCCCGGCCGGAACGGCCTCGCCGTCCAGCACGCAGAGGTCCACGCCCCCCTTCTCCAGTGCCTTGAGCACCGCGGGGGTGGTCGCGCACTCCAGGTAGGACAGTTCCGGAAGATCCTCGGCGGGCCGACGGCCGAGCGCCGTCAGCACCTGCTCGCGGGTGTTGCGGTCGTCGCTGTAGACGAGGACGGTGAGCGTCTCATCGGTCGTGTACGCCATGGACCCTGCTCCCTCAAGTGTGATCCGGACCACGTTCGCCTGATCCGGATGCTACTCCCGATCACCGTCCGCCGAGTCCCCCTCGCGCACGATCCGTCCCGAGCCGCCGCGCCCCGGGCTCACCCGCCCGGAGGACGGCCCGTCACCCGATCCCGTCCAGTCCACCCGTACGGCCGACCCCGGGCTCGTCCCCTTACCTCCCGCGGCTGCTCCGACCGTGCAGCGACGCGCCGGGCAACGGGGTCGCGGGCCCCTCCGAGGAACCATCAGAAAAGGGACACGCCGCTGCTCAACCCCCGTCCGGGCACCCCGGCACCCCTCAAGGGGGCATACCGCACGCACCGGACACTCCGAGGGACACCCCCCGACGTGAAGACGGAATAAGGGACCGACATAATGTCCGTCGTGGCGACAGCAACAGCAGTAGAAACCGGGCACGCGCACGGATCGGTCAACCGGCCGAACATGGTCAGCGTCGGAACGATCGTCTGGCTCAGTTCCGAGTTGATGTTCTTCGCGGCCCTCTTCGCGATGTACTTCACGCTCCGCTCCGTCAAGGGGCCGGAGTTCTGGACCGAGAAGGCCCACGCCCTCAACGTGCCCTTCTCCTCGGTCAACACCACGATCCTGGTGCTCTCCTCGCTCACCTGCCAGCTCGGCGTGTTCGCTGCCGAGCGCGGTGACGTGAAGAAGCTCCGGGCGTGGTTCATCCTCACGTTCGCCATGGGCGCGGTCTTCATCGGCGGCCAGGTCTTCGAGTACACCGAGCTGGTCAAGAAGGACGGCCTGTCGCTGTCCTCCGACCCGTACGGCACGGTGTTCTACCTGACCACCGGCTTCCACGGGCTGCACGTGACGGGTGGTCTGATCGCCTTCCTGCTGGTCCTGGGACGGACGTACGCAGCCAAGCGCTTCACGCACGAGCAGGCCACCGCGGCGATCGTCGTGTCGTACTACTGGCACTTCGTCGACGTCGTGTGGATCGGCCTGTTCGCGACCATCTACCTGATCAAGTAACCAGCTGATCAGGTCGCTGGCCACCGGCTGCGGCCCCCGCCCTCACCGGCGACGGGCCGCTTCTGCCGGTGCCGACGCTCCCACCGACCGACCGCGCGCGCAGCCCTAGACAGGCAGCCTCGTGCCGGCCAGACCGGCCGCCGGGTGCACCCACCAGTCGACCAGATCCTGACACCGGGGTTATTCCGTGAAAAAGCTCTCCGCACGACGGCGCCACCCATTGGCGGCGCTGGTCGTCCTACTTCTCGCCCTGGCGGCAACCGGGGGGCTGTACGCCGCGTTCGCGCCCGCCGACAAGGCGCAGGCCGACGTCGCCGCGCAGTCGCTCGCGATCGATGAGGGCAAGAAGCTCTTCGCCGTCGGCTGCTCCTCCTGCCACGGCCTGAACGGCCAGGGCAGCAGTGACGGTCCGAGCCTGGTCGGCGTCGGCTCCGCCGCTGTCGACTTCCAGGTCGGCACCGGCCGCATGCCCGCCCAGCAGCCCGGCGCCCAGGTGCCGCGCAAGAAGAACATCTACTCGCAGGCCGAGATCGACCAGCTCGCCGCCTACGTCGCCTCCCTCGGTCCCGGCCCGGTGACCCCGACGGAGGAGCAGTTCACCTCGACCAACCCCGAGGACATCTCCAAGGGTGGCGAGCTGTTCCGCACCAACTGCGCCCAGTGCCACAACTTCGCCGGCCAGGGTGGTGCCCTGACCAAGGGCAAGTACGCCCCGTCGCTCGAGGGCGTGGACGCCAAGCACATCTACGAGGCCATGCAGACCGGCCCGCAGAACATGCCGTCGTTCCCGGACACCACCATGCCCGAGGAGCAGAAGAAGCAGATCGTGGCCTTCGTCCGCCACACCACCAACGATGAGCCCAACCCCGGCGGTCTCACCCTGGGCAGCCTCGGTCCGGTGACCGAGGGTCTGTTCGGCTGGATCTTCGGCCTCGGCACGCTCATCGCGGTCGCGATCTGGGTCGCCGCCCACACCACCAAGGCCAAGAAGTCATGAGCCACGACATGTCAGAAGAGAAGCTCCCGGAGCCGCACGGCTCCGCCGGCGAGGTGGCCGATCACGGCAGCCCGTTCGCCGACCCGGGCCTGCCGGCCCACGAGCCCCGGCGCACCGACATCGACGAGCGGGCCGCCCAGCGCGCCGAGCGCCAGGTCTCGCTGATGTTCGTGATCTCGATGCTCGCCACCGTGGGCTTCATCGCCTCGTACGTGGCCATCGACCCGGACAAGATCGTCTACATCTTCCCGCTCGGTCACGTCAGCGCGCTGAACTTCGCGCTCGGCCTGACCCTGGGCATCGCGCTGTTCATGATCGGCGCGGGTGCGGTCCACTGGGCCCGCACCCTGATGTCGGACGTCGAGCTGCCGGCCGAGCGTCACCCGATCGAGGCGTCCGACGAGGTCCGCGCGGACGTCATCGAGCAGTTCAAGACCGGCGCCGCCGAGTCCGGCTTCGGCCGCCGCAAGATGATCCGCAACACCCTGATCGGCTCCATGGCGCTGGTCCCGCTCTCCGGCGTGGTCCTGCTCCGTGACCTTGGCCCGCTTCCCGAGAAGAAGCTCAAGGAGACCGGTTGGAAGGAGGCGACCGAGGCCAAGCCGCTGCCGCTGATCAACATGAACACGCTGCAGCCGATGAAGCCCGAGGACATCGTCATCGGCTCGCTCACCTTCGCCATGCCGGAGGGCCTGTCCACGCACAGCGAGGACTTCCAGCAGCGGATCGCCAAGGACGCCCTGATGCTGGTCCGCATCGCGCCCGAGGACATCAAGGACGAGAAGTCCAAGGAGCTCGGCTTCGAGGGCATCCTCGCCTACTCCAAGATCTGCACCCACGTCGGCTGCCCGATCAGCCTGTACGAGCAGCAGACCCACCACGCGCTCTGCCCCTGCCACCAGTCGACCTTCGACCTGGCGGACGGCGCCCGCGTCATCTTCGGCCCGGCCGGTCACCCGCTGCCGCAGCTGAAGATCATCACTGACGAGAAGGGCAACCTGGTCGCCACCGGCGACTTCGATGAGCCCGTCGGCCCGAGCTACTGGGAGCGTGCTCGATGAGTAGCGCGAGCAGCACCACGACCGGTGCCGCCAAGCCCTCCAGCACGCGTGAAAAGCCCGCCAACAAGTGGGAAGCCGCGGCTGACTGGACGGACGGCCGGCTGGGGATCTACTCCCTCGCCAAGGCCAACCTGCGGAAGATCTTCCCGGACCACTGGTCCTTCATGCTGGGCGAGATCTGCCTCTACACGTTCGTCATCATCATCCTGACCGGCGTCTACCTGACGCTGTTCTTCAAGCCCTCGATGGCCGAGGTCATCTACGACGGCTCGTACGTGCCGCTCAAGGGCATCCCGATGTCGGAGGCCTACGCCTCCACGGTGGACATCAGCTTCGAGGTCCGCGGCGGTCTGCTGATCCGTCAGATCCACCACTGGGCCGCCCTGGTCTTCGTGGCCGCGATGCTCGTGCACATGATGCGCGTGTTCTTCACCGGCGCGTTCCGCAAGCCGCGTGAGATCAACTGGGTCTTCGGCTTCCTGCTGCTGGTCCTGGGCATGTTCGACGGCTTCTTCGGCTACTCCCTGCCGGACGACCTGCTGTCGGGCACTGGTATCCGCTTCATGGAAGGCGCGATCCTCGCCGTCCCGCTGATCGGCACCTACGTCCAGATGTTCCTGTTCGGGGGCGAGTTCCCCGGCCACGACATCGTGCCGCGCTTCTTCACCATCCACGTGCTGCTGATCCCGGGCATCATGCTCGGCCTGCTGGTGGCGCACCTGATCCTGGTCTTCTACCACAAGCACACCCAGTGGGCGGGCCCGGGCAAGACCGAGAAGAACGTCGTCGGCATGCCGCTGATGCCGGTCTACATGGCCAAGGCCGGTGGCTTCTTCTTCCTGGTGTTCGGCCTCATCGCCGTCGTCTCGGCGATCGCCACGATCAACCCGATCTGGGCGTACGGCCCGTACCGTCCGGACCAGGTCTCCACGGACGCCCAGCCCGACTGGTACATGGGCTTCTCCGAGGGTCTGATCCGTGTCATGCCGGGCTGGGAGATCAGCGTCTGGGGCGGCCACACCCTCAACCTGGGTGTCATGATCCCGCTGGCGATCTTCCCGCTGGTCCTGGTCTCGATCGCGGTCTACCCGTTCATCGAGAGCTGGATCACCGGCGACAAGCGCGAGCACCACATCCTGGACCGCCCGCGCAACGCTCCGGTCCGCACCGCCCTGGGTGCCGCCTGGATCAGCCTCTACCTGGTGCTGCTGATGGGTGGTGGCAACGACCTGTTCGCCACCCACCTGCACCTGTCGATCAACTCGATCACCTACTTCGTCCGCGTCGGCTTCTTCGTCGTCCCGGTCGTCGTCTTCATCATCACCAAGCGCTGGTGCCTCGGCCTCCAGCGCCGTGACAAGGAGAAGGTGCTGCACGGCCGCGAGACGGGCGTCATCAAGCGCCTGCCGCACGGCGAGTTCATCGAGGTGCACGCCCAGCTGCCGCAGAAGGACCTGTTCAAGCTCACCGCGCACGACCAGAACCAGCCGGTCGAGCTGCCGGCCCAGACGGACGAGAACGGCGTGGCCCGCAAGGCCGGCGTCCTCACCCGCACCCGGGCCAAGCTCTCCCGCGGCTTCTACGGCGAGGGCAGCCAGATCCCCAAGCCGACCGCCGAGGAGCACCACGAGATCACCAGCGGCCACGGCCACCACTGATCCCGTAAGCGCCACCGCGCCACCCCGAGGGCCGCTGACCAGAGTTCTTCTGGTCGGCGGCCCTCGGGCTTTCCCAGGTCCGCCAGTCCCGTACCCGCCCGCCGCGCCACCAGGAGCCCCCGTGCAGCTCTCCGTCGACCCCGCCTCGGCCACTCCCCCGTACGAGCAGATCCGCGCCCAGATCGCCGACCGGGCCCGCTCCGGCGAGCTGCCGACCGGGCTGCGGCTGCCCACCGTCCGGGCCCTGGCCGAGGAGCTGGGGCTGGCCGCCGGCACCGTCGCCCGGGCCTACCGCGAGCTGGAGGCGGACGGCGTGGTGGAGACCCACGGCCGGCGCGGCACGCTGATCGCCGCCACCGGGGACGCCGCCCACCGGCTGACCGCCGAGGCCGCCGCCGAGTTCGCCGCCCGGGCGAGCCGCCTGGGCGTCTCCCGCGCGGACGCCCTGGCCGCCGTGGACACCGCCCTGCGGCTGGCCTTCCCGGAGGGCTGACGGGCCCGGGAGGGGCCCGTCAGAGGTCGGGGCGGATCATCCCCGCGGCGGGGGCCTGGGAGGGCGGTGCGGTGGTGCTGACGGGCTGTCCCGAGGCGCTGTGCTTGACCCAGTCCGTCCAGCCGATGTTCCAGTCCCCGAAGCCGTTGCCGAAGGACTCCATCGCGCCGCCCCGGCTGTTCACCACCGTCACCAGGTCCCCGACCCGGGTGTGCTGGTAGAACCACTCGGCGTTGCCGGTGCTCATGCCGGTGCAGCCGTGGCTGACGTTCTCGATGCCCTGCGAGCCGACCGACCAGGGCGCCGCGTGGACGTACTCGCCGCTCCAGGTCACCCGGGTGGCCCACTTCACGTCGAGGTCGTACGACTCCGTGCTGCCAGCGGCTATGCCGATGGTCTCGCCGTTCATCCGGACCGACCGCTCCTGGCCGAGCACCACCTTGACGCCGTTGCGGGTGTCGAAGCCGGGCTTGCCGGTGGTGACCGGGATGGTCTTCAGCACCTCGCCGTCGCGCTTCAGGGTGAGCTCGTGGGCGGCCGCGTCGATCACCGACTCCACCCGCTCGCCGATCCGCAGCTTCAGCGAGCTGCGGTCACCGCCGTAGAGGCCGTCCGCGATCCGGCTGCCGGTGCCGTCGAAGGCCAGCGAGACGGCCGTGCCGGCCGGCCAGTAGTTCTCCGGGCGGAAGTGCAGGTTCTTGTCGTCCACCCAGTACCAGGCCCCGGTGACGACGGGCTGGGAGCCGACCGTCAGGGCCCGCTCGACCTCCTGGCGGGCCTGCGGGTCCGTCACCGCCTCGGAGAGCTGCACGGTGAGCGGCTGGCCCACCCCGTAGACGCCGGTGCCGGAGGAGTCCGGGCCGAGCTTGGCGGTCAGCAGGCGCTGGGCGGCGACGGTGCTGAAGCTCGCGGTGGTGTCGCCGCGGCCGCCCCTGCCGTCGTCGGCGGAGATCCGCACCGTGTACGCCGTCGAGGCCTTCAGCCGGCCGGTGGTCCGCCAGCTGCGCTGGTCCTCCGCGAGCTTCCCGGCGATCACCCGGCCGTCCGGGCCGACCACGGTGACGTCGGTGAGCGTGCTGCCCTGGACGGCGCTCACGGTGACCGGCTGGGAGGGATCGGCCTTGCCGTCCGCCGAGAGGTGGACCAGCGGGGCCGCGTCGATCCGGTGCGGCCCGACGGGCTCCTCCTGCCCGGCCGTGCAGCCGGCCAGCGGGGCCAGCACTGCGAGGGCCAGCGAGATGCCGCCCAGAGCTGCGATTCCACGCCTGTCGGCCATGACCGCCTCCGAGGTTCGCACGATTGATCAGATCGTAGGAACGCCCCCCGGTGAAGCGACATCCGAGGGACTTCCCGTTCACCCACCGGAGTGAGGCCGTCATCCCGGGGACGCAGCAGGACCGGGGAACGCAGCAGGCCGGTCCCCCCGTGCGGGAGGACCGGCCCTGGTGCCATGAGGCGGGAACCCTACTGGTTCTGGTTCTCGCCCCGGTAGAACTCGAAGACCCATCCGAAGATGCCGATCATGATGATCGGGGCGGCCCAGAACATCAGCCACCAGCCGAAGATCACGCCCAGGAAGGCGAGCGCGCCACCGAGCGCCAGCGAGAGCGGCTGCCAGCTGTGCGGGGCGAAGAAGCCCAGCTCGCCGGAGTCGTCCGCGACCTCGGCCTCGGGGTTGTCACCCGCGCCGCTGTCCACCCGGCGGGCGGTGAAGGCGAGGTAGTACCCGATGAAGGCACACAGACCGAAGGCCAGGAACAGCGCGGTGGTACCGGCCGCCTCGATGCCCTTGTCCGAGTGGTTGGTCCACAGGCCGTAGGTCACGGCCATGGCCAGCACGAAGACCGACAGGCCCAGGAAGATCTTTCCCTGTTCCTTCATCAGGCGTCACCCTCCTTGTTGCCCTTGCCCAGCTTCGGGGCGTCGTACTTCGCCGGGGTCACACCGGCGAGGTGCTTGGCCGGCTCGCCGTGGTTCTCCAGGTAGTCCAGCGCGGCGATCTCCGGGTGGTGGAGGTCGAAGGCCGGGGATTCGGAGCGGATCCGCGGGAGGGTGAGGAAGTTGTGCCGCGGCGGCGGGCAGGACGTCGCCCACTCCAGCGAGCGGCCGAAGCCCCACGGGTCGTCCACGGTGACCTTCTCGCCGTACTTGGCGGTCTTCCAGACGTTGTAGAGGAACGGCAGGATCGACAGGCCGAGAACGAAGGAGCCGATGGTCGAGACGGTGTTCAGGGTGGTGAAGCCGTCCGAGGCCAGGTAGTCGGCGTAGCGGCGGGGCATGCCCTCCGCGCCGAGCCAGTGCTGCACCAGGAAGGTGGTGTGGAAGCCGAAGAACAGCGTCCAGAAGGTGATCTTGCCGAGGCGCTCGTCCAGCATCTTGCCGGTCATCTTCGGCCACCAGAAGTGGAAGCCGGCGAACATCGCGAACACGACGGTGCCGAAGACCACGTAGTGGAAGTGGGCGACGACGAAGTACGAGTCCGAGACGTGGAAGTCGATCGGCGGGGAGGCCAGCAGAACACCGGTCAGACCACCGAAGAGGAAGGTGACCAGGAAGCCGACCGTCCAGAGCATCGGGGTCTCGAAGCTCAGCGAGCCCTTCCACATGGTGCCGACCCAGTTGAAGAACTTCACACCGGTCGGGACCGCGATCAGGAAGGTCATGAACGAGAAGAACGGCAGCAACACCTGCCCGGTGACGTACATGTGGTGCGCCCACACCGTCACGGACAGACCGGCGATCGCGATGGTGGCCGCGACCAGACCGGAGTAACCGAACATCGGCTTGCGGCTGAAGACCGGGATGATCTCCGACACGATGCCGAAGAACGGCAGCGCGATGATGTACACCTCGGGGTGGCCGAAGAACCAGAAGAGGTGCTGCCACAGCAGCGCCCCGCCGTTGGCCGGGTCGAAGACGTGGGCACCGAACTTGCGGTCCGCCTCCAGGGCGAACAGCGCGGCGGCCAGCACCGGGAAGGCCAGCAGGACCAGCACCGAGGTCAGCAGGACGTTCCAGACGAAGATCGACATCCGGAACATCGTCATGCCCGGAGCGCGCATGCAGATGATCGTGGTGATGAAGTTGACCGCGCCGAGGATCGTGCCGAAGCCCGAGAAGGCCAGACCCATGATCCACATGTCGCCGCCGATGCCGGGCGAGTGCACCGCGTCGGACAGCGGGGAGTAGGCGAACCAGCCGAAGTTGGCGGCGCCGTTCGGGGTCAGGAAGCCCGCCACCGCGATGGTCGAGCCGAAGAGGTACAGCCAGTACGCGAACATGTTCAGGCGTGGGAAGGCGACGTCCGGCGCGCCGATCTGGAGCGGCATGATCCAGTTCGCGAAGCCGGCGAAGAGCGGCGTCGCGAACATCAGCAGCATGATCGTGCCGTGCATCGTGAACGCCTGGTTGAACTGCTCGTTCGACAGGATCTGGGTCCCGGGACGAGCCAGCTCGGCACGCATGACCAGGGCGAGGATGCCACCGATCAGGAAGAAGGCGAACGACGTGCCCAGGTACAGCGTGCCGATCGTCTTGTGGTCAGTGGTGGTCAACCACTTGATGATGGTCGAACCCGGCTTGCGGGTCCGCTGCGCCCCGACCGTGACGGCCTCGGCGCCCCCGCCGGCCGCGGCGGGCTCGTTGAGGATTGTCACTTCTCTTCACTTCCCATGGTGATCAGGCCGGAGGGCACCGCACCGTTCTGGCCCTTGGCGCGAAGCTCGGCCAGGTGCTTGTCGTAGTCGGCGCGGTCGACGACCTTGACGTTGAACAGCATGCGCGAGTGGTCGACGCCGCAGAGCTCGGCGCACTTGCCCATGTACTCGCCCTTGACGGTCGGCGTGACCTCGAACTTGTTCACCACGCCCGGCACGACGTCCATCTTCATCAAGAAGTTGACGGGCCAGAAGTCGTGGATGACGTCACGCGAGGTGAGGCGGAACTGAACCGACTCGTTGACCGGCAGCCAGAGCGTCGGAGCGTCCTTGGGCGTACCGACCTCGTACGCGGCGTCCCGGTTGGCCGGGTCGGGAGTCTCGGTGTTCTCGTAGTTGAACGCCCAGCTCCACTGGAAACCGACCACGTTGACGTAGTGCTGCGGCTTCTCGGAGGTGGCGGTCAGCTTCGCCTCGTCGCGGGCGACGAAGTAGAAGAGGACCGAGACGATGATGATGGGGACCGCGGTGTAGAGCGCCTCGATGGGCACGTTGTACCGGGTCTGCGGAGGGATCTCCACACCGGTGCGCCTGCGCCGGTGGAAGATCACGCTCCAGATGATCAGACCCCACATCAGTACGCCGACCACCAGCGCCGCGATCCAGGAGCCCTGCCACATCTGGAGGACCATGGGCCCTTCCTTGGTGACGGGACTCGGGAGGCCAAGCCTGGGGAGGTCGTTGGCCGAGCAGCCGGTGGCGGTCGCGATGACGAGGCCCAGTGCCAGCGCCTGAGGCAGCTTCCGCCGCATCGTGCGCCGCGGCGAGCGGTCGGAGCCGTTGGGACTCACGTAGCGCCTTCCCGAAGTCTCGCCCGCCTTCGCGTCGCCCCGGGGAGGAGTGTGAGCCTCCCCGGCGACCCGTCCACGGGCACGGTTTGAATGCTTATGCGGGCCAAACCCTACTCCAGCCTTATGCGCTCCTGACGGGCAGCCCCCGGTAACGCGCCGCCCGCTAGCCCGATCAGGCCCGGTGGGGGCTGCGTCGCAGGTCATCGTAGGCATTCGAGGTCCGTACGCCCGATCGGGGGATGACCTCGGACGACGCCCGTGACGGCCCGTCGGACGCGGACGAAGCGGACATTCGGGATGATCGACTGACGGCGAGTGAGCCGTGCGAGGGGCCCCTGACTCCGGCCGGGTGTGTCGTTAAATGTCACCGTGTACTTCGACGCGGCCTCGACGGCCCCTCTGCACCCCGTCGCGCGGCAGGCGCTGACCGCCGCCCTGGACGAGGGCTGGGCCGATCCGGCCCGGCTCTACCGCTCCGGCCGACAGGCCCGGATGCTGCTGGACGCCGCCCGCGAGACGGTGGCCGCGGTGCTGGGCACCCGGGCGGACGAGATCGCCTTCACCGCGAGCGGCACCCAGGCCGTCCAACTCGGCCTGCTGGGCGCGCTGACCGGGAACCGGCGGCGCGGCGGCCACTTCGCGCACTCCGCGGTGGAGCACTCCAGCGTGCTGCACGTCGCGGAACGCCACCTGGCGGGCGGGGGCGAGGTCTCGGTGGCGCCGGTGGACCGCGGCGGCCGGGCCGACCCGGCGGCCTTCGGCGCGCTGCTGCGCCCGGACACCGCGCTGGCCGCGCTGCAGAGCGCCAACCACGAGGTCGGCACGGTGCAGCCGGTCGGCGAGGTCGCCGAGCTGTGCGCCGAGGCCGGCGTCCCGCTGCTGGTGGACGCGGCACAGAGCGCCGGGCGGATGGACGTCCCGGCGGGCTGGTCGCTGCTGACCGCGAGCGCCCACAAGTGGGGCGGCCCGCCCGGGGTCGGGGTGCTGGCGGTGCGCAAGGGTGTCCGGTACTCCTCGCCGCTGCCGGCCGACGAGCGCGAGGGCGGCCGGGTGCCGGGCTACGTCAACGTCCCCGCGATCGTGGCCGCGGCCGCCTCGCTGCGCGCCGTGCGCGCCGAGGCCGAGCGGGAGAACAGCCGGCTGCACGCGCTGGTGGAGCGGATCCGCACCCGGGTGCCTCAGCTGGTGCCCGAGGTCGAGGTGGTCGGCGACCCGGTGCGGCGGCTGCCGCACATCGTCACCTTCTCCTGCCTGTACGTGGACGGGGAGGTACTGCTGACCGAGCTGGACCGGGCGGGCTTCGCGGTCTCGTCCGGCTCCTCCTGTACCTCGTCCACGCTGACGCCCAGCCACGTGCTGGCGGCGATGGGCGTGCTCACCGAGGGGAACGTGCGGGTCTCGCTGCCGTACGGGACGGCCGAGGCCGACGTGGAGCGCTTCCTCGCGGTGCTGCCGGACCTGGTGGCCGGCGTCCGGGCGCCGCTCGGGCTGGACCTGCCGGCGCCCGGGCCCGCGCCCGAACCGGCGGCCCGGGAGTCGCTGCTGGTCATCGACGCGCTGGGCAAGCGCTGCCCGCTGCCGGTGATCGAGCTGGCGAAGCGGATCGGCGAGGTGCCGCGGGGCGGCACGGTCGCGGTGCTGGCGGACGACGAGGCGGCCCGGCTGGACATCCCGGCCTGGTGCGGGATGCGCGGGCAGGAGTACGCGGGCGAGGCCCCGGCCGCCGAGTACGGCGGCGACCGGGGCTCGGCCTACTTGGTGCTGCGTCGCTCCTGAGCGGGGCGGACTACTTGACCAGGTGCGCGCTGATCTCGGCGACCGCCTCGGCGCCGTAGGCCTCCTCGAAGCGCTTCAGGAAGGCGGCCGGGCGCAGCTCGTACTCCTGGGTGCCGACGGTCTCGATCACCAGGGTGGCGAGCATGCAGCCGAGCTGGGCGGAGCGCTCCAGGTCGAGGTCCCAGGACAGGCCGGCCAGGAAGCCGGCGCGGAAGGCGTCGCCGACGCCGGTCGGGTCGACCTTGGCCTCCTCCTTGGCGCAGCCGACCAGGATCGGCGCCTCGCCCTTGCGCTCGATCCGGACGCCCTTGCTGCCCAGGGTGGTGATCCGGGTGCCGACGCGGGTGAGCAGCTCCTCGGCGCCCCAGCCGGTCTTGCTCTCGATCAGCGCGGCCTCGTACTCGTTGGTGAAGAGGTACGCGGCGCCGTCCACGATCTCGCGGATGTCGTCGCCCTCCAGGCGGGCCAGCTGCTGGGAGGGGTCGGCCGCGAAGGCGTAGCCGCGGGTGCGGCACTCCTGGGTGTGGCGGACCATGCCCTGCGGGTCGTCGGCGCCGATCAGGACGAGGTCCAGGCCGCCGACGCGGTCGGCGATCGGCTTCAGCTCGATGTTGCGGGCCTCGGCCATGGCACCGGTGTAGAACGAGGCGATCTGGTTGTGGTCCTCGTCCGTGGTGCACATGAAGCGCGCGGTGTGCCGGGTCTCGGAGATGTGGACGGAGTCGCAGTCCACGTTGTTGCGCTCCAGCCAGCTGCGGTACTCGGCGAAGTCCGCACCGGCGGCGCCGACCAGGATCGGGCGCAGGCCGAGCACACCCATGCCGAAGGTGATGTTCGGCGCGACGCCGCCGCGGCGGATGTCCAGGGTGTCGACCAGGAAGGACAGCGACACGGTGTGCAGCTGCTCGGCGACGAGCTGGTCGGCGAACCGGCCGGGGAACGTCATCAGGTGGTCGGTGGCGATCGAGCCGGCAACGGCGATACGCACGGAAGGTCTCCTCAGGATGGCTGCGGGGCCAACGGGCAGGCGGGGATGAACCCACCCACGGTACCCGGCCCCGGGGAGCGCCCAGGCAAGAGTGCCGCAAGTTGCCGCCCGCACGGCCATGGTGGCACCCGTGGCCCTCGAACGTGTACTACCTCCCGGTAGCACTGGTGGGCGGCCGGGCCCCTGCCTAGGGTCGGCCGTGGGGGCCCGTCGCGCGGGCCCCGCCGTCGACCGTGGCAGCGTGGCCACGGCCCTGGATCGGAGCGATGCCCGATGATGACCGACCACTGCTCCCCGCCCGTCCTGCGGACCGAGGACGGCGAGACGCTCGACGCCCTGGTGGACTCCTCCCGGCGGCTGCGCCGGTTCTGGCCGCAGCTCGCGGCCGGTCCGCAGCCCGCCACCCCCGCGCCGACCGGCTTCCGGGTCCCGTCCGGGGCGCAGCGGATGGTGGCCGGGATGGCCGAGTACGGCTTCTGAGCCCGCGCCGGAACGGATCCGGCCGGTACGGAACCGGATCCGACCGGAGCACGTCACATCCGCGCGGAGCGGCGAGGAAGCGGCACCGCTGAACCCTCGGGAGGATGTGCAGATGGAACCGGAGACGATGCCCCGGCGCGGTCGGCGGGCGGTGGCCCTGGCGGGTCTGGCGCTGGCGGCGGTGATGACGGTGGCCGGCTGCGGCGGGGGCGGCAAGCCCGCCTCGGACGCCGCGGCGAGCGGCTCGGCCGCCGCGTCGGCCTCGGAGAGTGCCTCCCCGCAGGCCCCGACGGACTCCGCGAGCCCGTCCTCGGCGGAGCCGACCGGGAGTTCCTCCGGCGCCTCGCAGCCGACCCGGCCGCCGGGCGGCTTCACGCCCACCCCGGCCTCGCCCGCGCCCGGGCAGCCGGCCCCCGCCACTCCCCCGGGCAACGGGATCGCGGTGGGCGAGCCGAACCCGAACGGTTCGGGCGCGCCCGTCCGTCCGCCGGTCGCCTACCGGGTGGACGGCACCACCAAGCTGACCGTCTACTTCTTCGGCGGGGTCTGCACCACGTACGCGCTGAAGGCGGACGAGTCCCAGCCGGGCCGGGTGGACGTGCTGGTCGTTCCGGGCCCGCCCACCGTCCAGCCGGGGCAGGTGTGCAACGCGCTGGCCAAGCGGCAGTCGGTCTCGGCCGACCTGCGCTCGCCGCTGGCCGGGCGGACCGTCGTCGACCGGACCAGCGGCCAGGAGCTGCCGCTGGAGGGCGACCCGCACATGGGGCCGGACCCGGTGAGCCCGGACGTCGCCGGGCGGTAGGCGTCCCCGCGGGCGCCGGGCGGCCCCGCGCGGGCGGGAAACGAGAAGGCGGCCCCGGGGTGTGGCCCCGGGGCGGCCTCCGCAGCGGGGCGAGCGGGAAGTGGAGCGGGGGGTTTTACACAAATACGAGCCCCCCCCGCTTAACATGAA
>NZ_JBHVRT010000011.1:35047-251992 GCF_042885555.1 Kitasatospora sp. NPDC058048
GGCGGGCCCCGGGGCGCGCGGGGCGCCGCGGGGGGGCGCGCACGGGACGGGGCGGCCGGTGGTTTAGCCGGGGGCCCGCCTTCCGCAGCGGGCCTAGCTGAACGAGTCGCCGCAGGCGCAGGAGCCGGTGGCGTTCGGGTTGTCGATGGTGAAGCCCTGCTTCTCGATGGTGTCGACGAAGTCGACGGTGGCGCCGCCCAGGTACGGGGCGCTCATCCGGTCGGTGACGACCTTGACACCGTCGAAGTCCTTGATCACGTCGCCGTCGAGCGAGCGCTCGTCGAAGAACAGCTGGTAACGCAGGCCGGAGCAGCCACCGGGCTGGACGGCGACGCGCAGCGCGAGGTCCTCGCGGCCCTCCTGCTCCAGCAGGGCCTTGACCTTGCCCGCGGCGGCATCGGTGAGGAGGATGCCACTCTCGACGGTGGTCTCGTCCTGGACGGTCATCTGCTTTCTCCCGGTCTTGACGACGGTCTGCCGCCAGTGCCAACCAACAGCCGTCCGGTTTCATTTCCCGGACGGCGATTGATTTCTGCGGCCTGTTCGCGACCGAATATCCGTGGGCCGGGTGTGCCACCCGCGTCCCCTACGCTCCCCATGCTCGCACACCCCCGCGGGACGGGTCACCGCGCGAGGTGCGGATCCGGGCGAACGGGCCCCGCGGCGGGCCGTCGGACGCCAGGATGGTTCCCATGATCCTTCGCCCGGTCAGGGACACCGCCGCGGACGCGGAGGCCGTCCAGGAGCTCGCCGACGCCGCGTTCGCCGACGCCGCCCCGACCACGGCGGCACCGGGGCCGACGCCGCTGCGGCTGGCCCGGACCAGACACCTGGCGCGCACCGATCCCGGCGGCTGCTGGCTGGCGGAGAGTGCCGGCGAGCCGGTCGGGGCGGTGCTGTCGATCCGCCGGGAGGGCCTGTGGGCGCCGTCGCTGTACGCCGTCCGGCCGTCCGCGCAGGGCAGGGGCGTCGGGCGGCTGCTGCTGGAACGGGCGGCGGCGCACTCCCGGGGCTGTCTGCGCGGGATGGTCTGCGCGGCGGACTCCCCGGCGGCGGCCCGCCGCTACCGGCTGGCCGGCTTCACCCTGCACCCGGCGATGTGGCTGGCCGGGCGGGTGGACCGGGAGGGGCTGCTCGACCCGGGGGACATCCCGGTGCACCGCGGCAACGCCACTCACCTGCACCTGCTGGACTCGGTGGACCGGCGGCTGCGCGGGTCCGCGCACGGGCCGGACCACGAGCTGATGCTGGGCCACTTCGAGGAGCTGCTGATCGCCGACGCGCTGGCCGGCAGCGGCTACTGCTACCGGGACGGCGGCGTGGTGCGGCTGCTCGCGGCCACCAGCAAGCGGATCGCCGCCCGGCTGCTGCGCGAGGCGCTGTCCCGGGTGCCGGAGGGGACCGAGGCGCGGGTGGAGCACCTGACCGCGGAGCAGGAGTGGGCGCTGGACGTCGGGCTGGAGGTCGGGCTGACGCCGCGGGCCGCAGGCTTCGTCGGGGTCCGCGGGATGCGGCCGCCGGCGCCGTACCTGCCGAGCGGGGCGTTCCTGTAGGGCGCGGGCACGCGTACGGCCCCGCCGGGACTGCCGACGGGGCCGTGACGGGAGCGGGCTCAGACCATGGTGTCCAGGATCTCCCGGACCATCTCCATGGTGGTGCCCGGGTGCAGGAAGGCGAACCGGGCGACCGTCTCGCCGTCCCAGCCGGTGGGGGTGACGAAGCCGATCTGGTCCGCGAGCAGCTGCTGCGACCAGCGGTAGTAGTCGTCGTTGGTCCAGCCCTTGCGCTTGAAGCAGACCGCCGAGAGCTGCGGGTCGAACAGCAGCTCCAGGTGCTCGGTCTCGCGGATCAGCTGCGCGGTCTCGCGGGCCAGGGTGAGGCCGGCCTCGATGGCGTCGGTGTAGGCCTGGACGCCGTGCACGGCCAGCGAGAACCAGAGCGGCAGGCCGCGGGCGCGCCGGGTCAGGTGGTAGGCGTAGTCGGTGGGGTTCCACTCGTCGCCCTCGGTGTGCAGGACGTCCAGGTAGGAGGCGTCCTGGGTGTGCACGGCGCGGGCCAGCTGCGGGTTGCGGTAGATCAGCGCGGCGCAGTCGAAGGGGGCGAACAGCCACTTGTGCGGGTCGACCACGAAGGAGTCGGCGTGCTCGATGCCCTCGTAGCGCTCCCGCACCGAGGGGGCGAACAGGCCCGCGCCGCCGTAGGCGCCGTCCACGTGGAACCACAGGTCGCGCTCGCGGGCGACCTCGGCCAGGCCCTTGAGGTCGTCGACGATGCCCTCGTTGGTGGTGCCGGCGGTGCCGACGACGCCGATCACCGTCTCCGGGTTCGGGTCGGCGGCCAGGGCGGCGCGCAGCGCCTCGCCGGTGAACCGGCGGTCGACGGTCGGGACCTTGAAGGCCTCGACGCCGATGATGTTGAAGGTGTTCTTGACCGAGGAGTGCACCTGGTCGGCGACGGCTATCCGCAGCCGCGCCTCCGGTCCGACGCCCAGTCGGCGGCGGGCGGTGTCGCGGGCGACCACCAGGGCGGAGAGGTTGCCCGCCGAGCCGCCGGAGACGAAGGTGCCGCCGGCCGACTGGGGCAGGCCCGCGCGGTCGGCGATCAGGCGCAGCACCTGGTTCTCGGCGGCGATCGCGCCGGCCGCCTCCAGCCAGGAGATGCCCTGCAGGGAGGCGCAGGAGACGACCATGTCGAACAGCAGCGCGGCCTTGGTCGGGGCGCACGGGATGAAGGACAGGTAGCGCGGGCTGTCGGCGGAGATGACCGCCCGGGACAGCTCGTGGTCGTACAGCTTGAGCACGTCGACCGGGTTGTTGCCGTCCTGGTTCAGCAGGCCGGACAGCTGGGCGCGCAGGTGCTCGCCGTCCCCGGGGTGGTCGAGCGGGACGGGGTCGTACTGCAGCCGCTCCCGCATGTAGTCGAAAACCAGGTCGACCAGTTCGTTGTCGGGCCGGTGCATGCGGTCGGGTGCTGCGGACACGGCTGTCCCTCTCGGCGTGGGGTGTCGGGGGGCGTCCGACCGGCGGGACGCCTCACCGCGACGACCGGACGTGATCAGCGTAGGCAGCACGAGGGCCTCACCGCGCGTCGGAACGCGGCTGGTCAGGCAGGTTTCGGGCGTCTTCGGGCCGGTCCGCGCAGGATTCCTGCGTGCGGGCCGGGAAGGTCGTGTCCGGTGGGTCCCGGCGGGCCCGGCGAGGCTCCGCGGGACACCGCCCGGGTCACCCGATGAGCTGGGAGAGGACCACCGAGGAGCGGCTGCGCTGGACGCCGGGCTCGCGCCGGATGCGCTCGATGACGGCCTCCAGGTGGCGCATGTCGGCGGCCCGCAGGTGCACCAGGGCGTCCGGGTCGCCGGTGACCGTCCAGGCGGCGACCACCTCGGGGAACTGCCGCAGGCTGGCGAGGATCTCCTCGGGGGCGGTGCGCTCGCGGCAGTAGACCTCGACGAAGGCCTCGGTCTGCCAGCCCAGCACGGACGGGTCGAGCACCACGGTGAAGCCCCGCACCACGCCGCGCGCCCGCAACCGGTCGATCCGCCGGCGCACGGCGGTGGCGGAGAGGTTCAGCTGCAGGCCGATCTCGGCGTACGAGGCGCGGCCGTCGCTGCCGAGCCGGGCGAGCAGGAGCCGGTCGGTCTCGTCCAGGTCGGCCCCGACCACCTCGTGCGCTCGGCTGCTGGTCATGGGTGCGGGGCTCCACGGTCGTACGGGGGGGTCGGTGGGGCGCTCCGGCGGCGGGCTGCCACTGCCGAAACGGTTCGTCACCATTCTGGCGGATGACCTGGACGAGTTCACCGCCGAAGGATGACGGGCCGGAGGCCGTCACGGAACGAGCAGCACGATCTTCCCCCGGGTGCGGCCCTCGGCGCTGAGCGCCTGGGCGGAGGCGGCCTGGGCCAGCGGGAAGGTCGAGGCGACGGTGACCGTCAGCCGGCCGTCGTCGGCGAGCGCGGCCAGCTCGGCGAGATCGCCGGCGTCCGGGCGGACCCAGACGTACCGGCCGCCGAGCGCCTTGACCCCGAAGTCGGTGATCGAGGCGATCCGGCCCGGGTCGGCCACCAGGCCGGCCGAGACCTGGACGGCACCGTGGCCGACCAGGTCGAGGGCCGCGTCCACCCCGTCGGGGGCGAGCGCGCGGACCCGGTCGGCCAGGCCCTCGCCGTACACCACCGGCTCGGCGCCGAGGCCCCGCAGGAAGTCGTGGTTGCGCTCGGCCGCGGTGCCGATCACTCGGGCGCCGAAGGCCCGGGCCAGCTGTACCGCCAGGTGGCCGACCCCGCCCGCGGCGGCGTGCACCAGGACGGTCTCCCCCTCGGCGAGGCGCAGCGCCCGCAGGCCCTGCAGGGCGGTGAGCCCGGCCAGCGGCAGGCCGCCGGACTGCGCCCAGTCCAGCGCGGCCGGCTTGCGGGCCAGGGTGCGGACCGGGGCGGAGACCAGCTCGGCGTAGGTGCCGTGCTCGACGGCGTCCTTGCGGACGTAGCCGTACACCTCGTCGCCCGGGGCGAACTCGGTGATCCCGCCGCCGACGGCGCGCACCACACCGGCCAGGTCCCAGCCCATGACCAGCGGGAAGTGCGCGTCGAGGATGCCGTCCAGGGCGCCGTCCCGGACCTTCCAGTCCACCGGGTTCACCCCGGCCGCCCGGACCTCGACCAGGACGGAGTCGGGTCCGACCTTGGGGTCGGGCAGGTCGGTGTACTCGACCACCTCGGGGCCGCCGTAGCGGTTGATCGCGATTGCTTTCATGGCTCAGCCATACCCGCGGGCTTCGAAGTATCGATTCGGCCGCGCCGGACTGCCCCGAATCGGCTATCGGGCTCCGCCGGGGGTCCGTTTCGGCGAGCGGTTCTCGTCACATCGACAGGATGGCCATCGTCACTCTGACGCTAAGCGGTTAGAATAGATAGCGTCAGTTAGACGAAAAGGCCCCACCGCTAGCTCGGCCGCACAGAAGGGCACCCGCCCGTGACCACCACCATCACCGAGACCCACGGCGTCGACCCCACTCCGACGCCGCTCGCTCTGCTGCTGCTCGGCCGCGAGGCCGATCCGAACAGCGAGCGCGGCGTCGAATGCCCCGGTGACCTCCCCCCGGCCTCCGACCCGAACCTCGTCGAGCGCGCCCGCGCGGCCAAGGCCGCGCTCGGCGACCGCGTCTTCATCCTCGGCCACCACTACCAGCGCGACGAGGTGATCGAGTTCGCCGACGTCACCGGCGACTCCTTCAAGCTCGCCCGCGACGCGGCGGCCCGCCCCGAGGCCGAGTACATCGTCTTCTGCGGCGTGCACTTCATGGCCGAGTCCGCGGACATCCTCACCAGCGAGCGGCAGCAGGTCGTCCTGCCGGACCTCGCGGCCGGCTGCTCGATGGCCGACATGGCCACCGCCGAGCAGGTCGCCGAGTGCTGGGACGTGCTGACCGACGCCGGAATAGCCGACGTCACCGTCCCGGTCTCGTACATGAACTCCTCCGCCGACATCAAGGCCTTCACCGGCCGGCACGGCGGCCTCATCTGCACCTCCTCCAACGCCAAGCGCGCCCTGGAGTGGGCCTTCGAGCAGGGCCAGAAGGTGCTGTTCCTGCCCGACCAGCACCTCGGCCGCAACACCGCGGTGCGGGACATGGGCTTCTCGCTGGACGACTGCGTCGTCTACAACCCGCACCGGCCGAACGGCGGCCTGACCGCCGAGCAGCTGCGGGACGCCAAGATGATCCTCTGGCGCGGCCACTGCTCGGTGCACGGCCGGTTCAGCCTGGACTCGGTCAACGACGTCCGCGAGCGGATCCCCGGCGTGACCGTCCTGGTGCACCCCGAGTGCAAGCACGAGGTCGTCGCGGCCGCCGACATGGTGGGCTCGACCGAGTACATCATCAAGGCGCTGGACGCCGCCGAGCCCGGCTCCAAGTGGGCCATCGGCACCGAGCTGAACCTCGTCCGCCGCCTGGCCAAGGCGCACCCGGACAAGGAGATCGTCTTCCTGGACCGCGCGGTCTGCTTCTGCTCGACCATGAACCGGATCGACCTGCCGCACCTGGTGTGGGCGCTGGAGTCGCTGGTCGAGGGCCGGGTGCCGAACGTGATCACCGTCGACCCGGAGACCGAGAAGCACGCCAAGGCGGCCCTGGACCGGATGCTGGCCCTGCCGTAACCCGTCCCGCGGACAACGGCGAAGGGCGGGCCCCCTCCCACCGGAGGGGGCCCGCCCTTTCGTCTGGCAGCAGCCGCGGGCGCTACTCGGGGAAGCCCGGGATCACGCCCTCGCCGTCGGCCATCAGCAGCTCGCGGACCTCGTCGATCGTCGCTTCGGCGCTCGGCAGGATCAGCTCGGACGGCTCCAGCGAATCCAGCGGCACCGGGGTGCCGTACTGCTTCACCGCGTCGATGAGCTTGCCGTAGGCCTGGCGGAAGAGCGTCTCGTCCCCCGACTCCACTGCAGTGACGAGCTCGGCGTCGAGCTCGTTGAGCAGGTTCAGGTGGTCGTCGCCCACCTCGTACTGCCCCTCACCCATGACCCTCATGATCATGCCGTGCGTCTCCCTGGTTCGTGGGTCGAGCTCAGATCACTTGTTGTAATTGATGCGCGGGGTGTCCTGCTGCGGCTGCGGCTGGACGTCCTGCTTGCCCTGCTCGATCGCGGCGGGGCCGGTCGAGGAGGGGCCGGACAGCTCGGCCTTCATCCGGGCCAGCTCCAGCTCGACGTCGGAACCGCCGGCCACCCGCTCCAGCTCGGCCTCGATGTCGTCCTTGCGGCCGAGACCGCTCGCGTCGTCGAGCGCGCCCGAGGCGAGCAGCTCGTCGATCGCACCGGCCCGGGCCTGCATCTGGGCCGTCTTGTCCTCGGCACGCTGGATCGCCAGGCCGACGTCGCCCATCTCCTCCGAGATCCCGGAGAAGGACTCGGCGATGCGGGTCTGCGCCTGGGCGGCCGTGTACGTCGCCTTGATGGTCTCCTTCTTGGTGCGGAAGGCGTCCACCTTGGCCTGAAGTCGCTGGGAGGCGAGCGTGAGCTTCTCCTCCTCGGCCTGGAGCTGCTGGTACTGCGTCTCCAGGTCGGTGATCTGCGACTGCATGTTGGCCTTGCGGGTCAGCGCCTCGCGGGCGAGGTCCTCGCGGCCGAGCGACAGCGCCTTGCGGCCCTGGTCCTCGTACTTGGCGGACTGCTGCTGCAGCTGCGTCAGCTGGAGTTCGAGCCGCTTGCGCGAGGTCGCGACGTCCGCGACACCACGCCGTACCTTCTGCAGCAGTTCGAGCTGCTTCTGGTAGGAGTAGTCGAGCGTCTCACGGGGATCCTCCGCCCGATCCAAGGCCTTGTTCGCCTTGGAGCGGAAGATCAACCCCATACGCTTCATGATTCCGTCGCTCATGGGCCTCGGGTGCCCCCTTCTCCGGCCTGCGGTCTTTATCTCGTTACCAGACACGACGAGTGTATGTGCAGCGAGCCCGTCGCCGCAGTGCACCTGCCTGCAACAAGACTGCTACAGCGACCAGTGGCGTTTCCTCCTCCCCCGGGTGGATCCGCCCCTCATACCCCCCATCGTCCATCCGAGTGATCCCCTACGGGAAGGCCCCGGGAAACCCGCTTCGGACGGCGACCTGGCGGTATCGATATGCGTTTGGGTCCGAGGGCACCCGTGGAAGCCGCGTCGCACCCCGTACGCTGGTGGTGTGTTCCGACGCCGTTCAGATGATGCCGCCGCCTCCGCCACCGTGCTGGAGAAGCAGGACGAGACGACCCAGGCCCGCGATCCGCAGGCCAAGAAGGGCCGCCCCACCCCCAAGCGCAGTGAGGCCGAGGCCAACCGGCGTACCCGGGTGACCGTGCCCAAGGACCGCAAGGAGGCCGCCCGCCAAGGGCGCGAGCGGATGCGCACCGAGCGCGAGAAGCAGCGCCAGGCCCTGATGAACGGCGACGAGCGCCACCTGCCGGCCCGCGACAAGGGCCCGGTGCGCAAGTTCGCCCGCGACTACGTGGACTCCCGCTGGTCGCTCGCCGAGTTCTTCCTGCCGGCCGCCGTGGTCATCCTGGTGCTCAGCATCGTCAAGGTGCCGACGCTCCAGCTGCTCTCCACCCTGCTGTTCCTGCTGTTCTTCGTGCTCGTGATCCTGGACTTCGTCCGCCTCGGCTTCGGTCTGCGCAAGCAGCTCGCCGAGCGCTTCGCCGGGCAGAACACCCGCGGCGCCGTCGCGTACGGCATCATGCGCACCCTCCAGATGCGCCGGCTGCGCCTGCCCAAGCCGCAGGTGCGGCGCGGGGAGAAGCCCTGACCGCCGAACCGGTCGACTCCGGCTGGGCCCCCCCGTCCTGGGAGGGGCCCGGCCTCTACGCGCTTCCGGGGCAGGGGGACGGCGGCCACGACCGTCTCGCCCAGGAGCGCAGGCTGCCCTCGCGCAGCGGGTCCTTCGCGGGCGGCACCGGCGCCTGGCTGGACCGGCTCGGCGGGCTGCGCAACTTCGTCCGCCAGGAGCTCGTCGCCCGCCAGCTCGCCGAGCAGCTCGCCGGGCGCAGCGCGCAGCGGGTGCTCGACATCGGCTGCGGCCAGGGCACCCAGGCCCTGCGGCTGGCCAGGGCCGGCCACTACGTCACCGGGATCGACTCGGACCCGGTCGCGCTCGGCGTCGCCCAGGGGGCGCTCGCCGAGGAGCCGCCGGAGGTCCGCGGCCGGATGCAGCTGCTCAGCGGCGACGGCCACCAGTGCGGGCGCTGGTTCGGCCCGCGCAGCTTCGACGTGGTGCTCTGCCACGGCGTGCTGATGTACCTGCCCGACCCCGATCCGATGATCGCCTCGCTGGCCCGGCTGCTGGCCCCCGGCGGGTTGCTCTCGCTGCTGGTCCGCAACCGCGACGCGCTCGCCCTGCGGCCGGCCGCCGCCGGGGACTGGCGGGCCGCCCTGCACGCCTTCGAGAGCGACCGGTACTACAACCGGCTCGGGCTGGCCGCGCGGGCCGACCGGCTCGGCGACCTCACCGTCACCCTCTCCGAGGTGTCGGTGCCGCTGCGGCACTGGTACGGCGTGCGGGTCTTCACCGACAACGCCCCGGACGACGCGGCCCCGCCGGTGGACGGGCGGCAGCTGGCCCAGCTCCTGGAAGCCGAGTACCGGGCCGGCCGCACCGACCCGTACCGGCAGGTCGCCGCGCTCCTGCACGTGATCGGGGCGAAGTAGCCCGGGGAGAAGCCGATCCGGGCGAAGTAGCCCCGGGCGGAGCGGATCCGGGGCGGAGCAGCCGCCGGGCGACCGCCCCACCCCGTCGGGCCTACTCCTCGCGCAGGCTCATCGCATAGACGACGCGGTCGTCGTCCAGCAGCACCGCGGTGTCCACACCGTCCTCCGCGAGCTGCTTCCAGGTCTCCCCGATCCAGGTCTCGGCGTCTCCCTGGCCCGCGAACTCCTCCTGGCCGCCGCCGGGCGTCACCGCGCTGCCGTCCGCCTTCTCGTACCGCCACGTCCAGACCATGCCGGCTCCTCCCACTGACCACGCTGCCTGTGTTGCTGCGCACCATAGCCTGCCCGGCCCGATCTTCCGTATGCCTGGTCCGGCGGCCCGGTCCGGCAGGATGGGCGGCATGGCGACCCCCTCCGAGCCCACCCGTCCCCCGCTGCCCCGCACCCTGCTGCTCGGCGGCGCCCGCTCCGGCAAGTCCACCCGCGCCGAACAGCTGCTCGCCGACCACCCGGACGTCCTGTACGTGGCCACCGGCGGCACCCGGGACGGCGACGCCGAGTGGGCCCAGCGGGTCGCGCTGCACCGGGAGCGCCGCCCGTCGAGCTGGCGCACCGCCGAGACCTGCGACCTGGAGGCCGTGCTGGCCGACCCCACCGACCCGGCCCCGGTGCTGGTCGACTGCCTGGCGCTGTGGCTGACCTCCGTCATGGACGAGTGCGACGCCTGGGACGACGAGGTCTGGGCGGACGAAGGCGAGCGCGCGGTCCAGCGCCGCTGCGAGGCGCTGGCACGCGCCTGGGCGGCCACCGGGCGCACGGTCGTCGCGGTGAGCAACGAGGTCGGCATGGGCGTCGTCCCCGCCACCGCCGCGGGCCGCCGCTTCCGCGACACCCTGGGCCGGCTCAACATGGCCGTGGCGGACGCCTCGGAGCGGGTCCTGCTGGTCGTGGCCGGACAGGTGCTGACCGTCAAGCCAGCCGCAGGCTGAACACCTTCGGCGTGTAGCCTTCCGGACGATGGACACGACCGTGGATCTCGATACGTTCTCCTCGCTCGTCGAGCGCCCCGACGAGAGCGCCCGGCGGGCCGCCGACGAGCGCTGGCAGGCGGCCGACCGCCCGCGCGGCGGGCTCGGCAGGCTGGAGGAGCTGGGCAGCTGGCTGGCCTCCGTGCAGGGGCGCTCCCCGGTGCGGCCGATCTCCGCTCCCAAGGTGCTGCTGTTCGCCGCCGACCACGGCGTCGCGGCGCTCGGGGTGTCCCGGATGCCCGCCGAGGGCGGCACCGCGGCCCGGGTGCGGGCCGTGCTCGACGGCAGCGCGCCGGTGTCCCGGCTGGCCGCGCGCTACGGCGCCCGGGTGCGGGTCGTCGACGTCGCGGTGGACGCCGACCCGGCCGACTTCCCGGACGAGGTGGTCACCCACCGGATCCGGCGCGGCTCCGGGCGGATCGACGTCGAGGACGCGCTCACCGCGCAGGAGACCGTCCGGGCGTTCCGGGCCGGCATGGCCGTCGCCGACGAGGAGGCCGACGCCGGCACCGACCTGGTGCTGCTCGGCGACCTCGGGGTCGGCGCCACCACGGTGGCCGGCGTGCTGGTCGGCGCGCTCTGCGGGACGGACGCGGCGGCGGTGACCGGGCGCGGCTCCGGGATCGACGACCGGGTGTGGATGGTCAAGTGCGCCACGGTCCGGGACTCGCTGCGGCGGGCCCGGCCGGTGCTCGGCGACCAGCTCGCGCTGCTCGGCGCCACCGGCGGGGCCGACTTCGCGGCGATCACCGGCTTCCTGCTCCAGGCGGCCGTGCGGCGGCTGCCGGTGGTGCTGGACGGTGTGGTCTCGGCGGCCTGCGCGCTGGTCGCGCAGCGGATCGCCTTCCGGGCGCCCGAGTGGTGGCGGGCCGGGCAGTCCAGCGGCGAGCCGGCCCAGGCGAAGGCGTACGACCGGCTGACCCTGACGCCGTTGCAGGACCAGGGAATCACCATGGGCGAGGGCTTCGGCGCGCTGCTGGCGCTGCCCCTGCTCCAGGCCGCGGGGGACGTGCTCGCGGACGAGGCGCCGAAGCCGTTCGTGCCGATGGCGCCGAGCGCGCCGAAGGAGCAGCCGAGGCTGCCCTCGGCGGCGGACCTGCTGCGCAAGCTGTAGCGAACCGGCCCGCGCCCCCGGCCGACGGCACGACAACCCCGGGAACGCCCCTGCCAGGGGCGTTCCCGCCGTGAGAGGAACACGTTCATGGCGAGCGGCACCGATCGGGCCACCTGGGCCGACGGCCTGCGGTTCGGGTTCGGCACGCTGTCCGTACTGCGGGTGCGGGTGGAACGGTGGGACCGGGCGGCGGCGGCCCGGGCGATGCTGACGGCTCCTCTGGTCGGGCTGGTGCTGGGCGCACTGGCCGCCGCGGCCGGGGCCCTGGTGGCCTGGCGGGCGGGCGGGCCGCTCGGCGCGGTGACCGCGGTGGGAGTGCTCGCCGGGCTGACCCGGGGACTCCACCTGGACGGCCTGGCGGACGTCGCCGACGGACTGGGCAGCGGCAAGCCGGCCGAGGACGCGCTGCGCATCATGAAGCAGTCCGACATCGGTCCGTTCGGCGTCCTGACCCTGGTGCTCGTCCTGCTCGCCCAGGTGGCCGCGCTGGCCGGACAGTTCGCCCACTCCCCGCTGCGCGGCGCGCTCGCGGTGCTCGCCTCGGCGACGGCCGCGCGGTGCGCGCTCGCCTGGGGCTGCCTGCGGTCGGTGCCGGCCGCCCGACCGGGCGGGCTGGGGGCGATGGTGGCGGGCACCGTGGCGCCCGTCGGAGCCGCCGCCGCGACGGCCGCCGCGGCGCTCGCCCTGGCCGCGGCGGGACTGTCCGACGGATGGTCAGCCCTCCGTCTCCCGCTGGCCGTTGTGCTCGGCACGGGCTGCGCCCGGCTGCTGCTCGGACGGTGTGTGCGCAGGTTCGGCGGGATCACCGGTGACGTGCTCGGCGCGATGGCCGAAACCGCCGCGACCGCCTCGCTGTTCGCCCTGGCGTTGCTCGGCTGACACCGGGCGGCGCGTGATCCCAGCATGCGGACTACCATGCGTGGAGCACCGCAGCCCTGCACCGTGGCAGGTCCTGCCCGCCCGGCGCGCACCGAGGAGCCGGGGCCTCTGGTGTGCGCGGCCGCCTCGGACGGACGCGCGCGCCAGGGGGCCCGGACCCCGGAGGCCCGCCGGCGGACGGCCTGCGACGGCGGGCTGCGCCGGTGCGGCAGCCTCGCCGTGGCCGGCCGTGGACCGCGAAAGAACAGGACGCATTACGTGACTGCATTGTCTGTGAGCACCTCCTCCGCCGCCTCGCTGCGCGCGGATGCCCTGGTGATCGGTGTCGCGAAGGGCCCGAAGGGCATCGTGCTGGCCCCCGGCGCCGAGGCCGTCAACGAGGCGTTCGAGGGCAAGCTGACCGAGGTCCTCAGCACCCTGGGCGCGACCGGCGCCGAGGGCGAGGCCGTCAAGGTCCCCTCCCCCGCCGGCCTGAAGGCCGCGCTCGTGCTCGCGGTCGGCCTGGGCGAGGCCGCCGAGGACGGCTACCAGCTGGAGGCGCTGCGCCGCGCCGCCGGTGTCGCCGCCCGTACGCTGGCCGGCGCCAAGAAGGCCGCGCTGGCCCTGCCCGCCGAGTCCGCCGCCGACATCGAGGCGGTCGCGCTGGGCGGCCTGCTCGGCTCGTACGCCTTCGGCACGTACAAGGCCAACGGCAACGGCAAGGAGCCGGTCGGCGAGCTGGTCCTGCTGGCCGCCCGCAAGGGCAGCAAGGACGCCAAGGCCGCCGTGGAGCGCGCCGCCGCGATCGGCGAGGAGATGAACCGGGCCCGCGACCTGGTCAACACCGCGCCGAACGACCTGAACCCGAAGAGCTTCGCCGCGATCGCCCAGGCGGCCGGCAAGGAGCACGGCCTCAAGGTCGAGGTGCTGGACGAGAAGGCGCTGACCAAGGGCGGCTTCGGCGGCCTGCTGGGCGTCGGCGTCGGCTCGGAGAACCCGCCCCGCCTGGTGAAGGTGGCCTACACCCACCCGAAGGCCAAGGCCACCCTGGCGTTCGTCGGCAAGGGCATCACCTACGACTCGGGCGGCATCTCGCTGAAGCCGGCCGGCCACAACGAGACCATGAAGTGCGACATGGCCGGCGCCGCCGCCGTGTTCGCCGCCGTGGTGGCCGCCAAGCGCCTGGGCCTGGCCGTCAACGTGACGGGCTGGCTGGCGCTGGCCGAGAACATGCCGTCCGGCTCCGCCACCCGCCCGGGTGACGTGCTGAAGATGTACGGCGGCAAAACCGTCGAGGTCCTGAACACGGACGCCGAGGGCCGCCTGGTGCTGGCCGACGCGATCGTGCGGGCCGGCGAGGAGAACCCGGACGTCATCGTCGACGTGGCCACCCTGACCGGCGCCATGGTGCTGGCCCTGGGCAACCGCACCTTCGGCGTGATGGCCAACGGCGACGAGCTGCGCGAGGAGCTGCACGTCCTGGCCGGCGAGGCGGGCGAGCAGTCCTGGCCGATGCCGCTGCCGGCGGACCTGCGCAAGGGCTTCACCGAGTCGACCATCGCCGACCTGGCCAACATGGGCGAGCGGATGGGCGGCGGCCTGGTGGCCGGCCTGTTCCTGAAGGAGTTCGTGGCCGAGGGCATCGACTGGGCGCACCTGGACATCGCCGGTCCGGCGTTCCACGAGGGCGCGCCGTACGGCTACACCCCGAAGGGCGGCACCGCGAGCGCGGTGCGCACCCTGGTCCGCTTCGCCGAGCAGAGGGCGAACGGCAAGGCCTGATCCAGGCATGCCCTGAACCAGGACCCCCGGACCCGGGGCGCCCCCTGGTCCAGGACCCGCTGCGACGGGGCCCGGCGCGTGTGCGCCGGGCCCCGTCGTCGTTCCGGCCCGGTTACCTGCGAGTAGGGCCGGTGGCCGCGGCGCACCTCTGTTCGCTGCGGGCGAAACTTTGTTCCACAGTACGGAAGAAGCTGTGGCGGGCAACGCGGAAGACGCCCGTCCGGCGGCTGTCAACACCGCGCTGAGCTGCGATGATGCCCTTCCGTCGGGGGTGTTCGCGCCCCGGTGACCGCTCCGCGGGACACCCCTGGGGCGGACCCGGACATCAGCCACCGTGAACAAGTGCGAAGATGTATTTCCGGCACGACTGGGCGCCCCACAAAGGCTTCCGACCCACCGGACCGCGACCGGCCCGGCGACCCACCCCATGCATGGAGGACGTGACGTGGCGAACGACGCCAGCACCGTTTTCGACGTTGTCATTCTCGGAGGCGGAAGCGGCGGTTACGCCGCGGCGCTCCGCGCCGCTCAGCTGGGCCTGAGCGTCGCCCTGGTCGAGAAGGGTGAGCTGGGCGGCACCTGCCTGCACCGCGGCTGCATCCCGACCAAGGCGCTCCTGCACGCCGCGGAGATCGCGGACGAGACGAAGGAGGCCGCCGAGTTCGGCGTTCTGGCCACCTTCCAGGGCATCGACATCAACGGCGTCCACAAGTACAAGGACGACGTCATCGCCGGCCTGTACAAGGGCCTCCAGGGCCTGGTGGCCTCCCGCAAGGTCACCTTCATCCAGGGCGAGGGCAAGCTCTCCTCGCAGACCTCGGTGGACGTCAACGGCCAGCGCATCGAGGGCCGCCACATCGTCCTGGCCACCGGCTCCGTGCCGCGCTCGATCCCGGGCCTGGAGATCGACGGCAACCGCGTGATCTCCTCCGACCACGCCCTGAAGCTCGGCTTCATCCCGAAGTCGGCCGTCATCCTCGGCGGCGGCGTGATCGGCGTCGAGTTCGCCTCGGTCTGGAAGTCCTTCGGCGTCGAGGTCACCATCGTCGAGGCGCTGCCGCACCTCGTCCCGCTGGAGGACGAGAACTCCTCCAAGCTGCTGGAGCGCGCGTTCCGCAAGCGCGGCATCAAGTTCGAGCTGAAGGCCCGCTTCTCGGGCGTCGAGTACACCGAGACCGGTGTGCGCGTCTCCACCGAGAACGGCAAGCAGATCGACGCCGACCTGCTGCTCGTCGCCATCGGCCGCGGCCCGGTCTCCTCCGGCCTCGGCTACGAGGAGAACGGCGTCGCGATGGACCGCGGCTACGTCCTGGTCGACGAGTACATGCGCACCAACGTGCCCACCATCTCCGCCGTCGGCGACCTCGCCCCGACCCTCCAGCTGGCCCACGTCGGCTTCGCCGAGGGCATCCTGGTCGCCGAGCGCCTGGCCGGCCTCAAGCCGGTGCCGATCGACTACGACGGCGTTCCGCGCGTGACCTACTCCAACCCCGAGGTGGCCTCCGTCGGCATCTCCGAGGCCAAGGCCGTCGAGCTGTACGGCAAGGAGAAGGTCGTCACCCTGAAGTACAACCTGGCCGGCAACGGCAAGAGCAAGATCCTGAAGACCGCCGGCGAGATCAAGCTCGTCCAGGTCAAGGACGGCGCCGTGGTCGGCGTCCACATGGTCGGCGCCCGCATGGGCGAGCAGGTCGGAGAGGCCCAGCTGATCTACAACTGGGAGGCCCTCCCGGCCGAGGTCGCGCAGCTCATCCACGCGCACCCGACCCAGTCCGAGGCCCTGGGCGAGGCGCACCTGGCGCTGGCCGGCAAGCCGCTGCACGCGCACGACTGATCACGCCCCACCCCCTTTCCCGGTACTTCCCGTACGCAAGTACCTCCCGTACGCAAGACTTGATAGGAGTCGCTGAAACCATGGCGGTCTCAGTAACACTGCCCGCGCTGGGCGAGAGCGTTTCCGAGGGCACCGTCACCCGCTGGCTGAAGGCCGAGGGTGAGCGTGTCGAGGTCGACGAGCCGCTGCTGGAGGTGTCGACCGACAAGGTCGACACCGAGATCCCGGCCCCGGCCTCCGGCATCCTGGCCTCGATCAAGGTCGCCGAGGACGAGACCGTCGAGGTGGGCGCCGAGCTGGCGATCATCGACGACGGCTCGGGCGCCCCGGTCGCCGCCGCGGCCCCCGCTGTCGAGGCCGCGCCCGTCGCCGCCCCGGCCCCGGTTGCCGCCCCGGCCCCGGTTGCCGCCCCGGCTCCGGTCACCGCTGCCCCGGTTGCCGCCCCGGCTCCGGTCGCTGCTCCGGCCCCGGTCGCCGCCGCGCCGGCCGCCGACGCCACCCCGGTGCTGCTGCCCGCGCTGGGCGAGTCGGTCACCGAGGGCACCGTCACCCGCTGGCTGAAGGCCGAGGGTGACACCGTCGAGATCGACGAGCCGCTGCTCGAGGTCTCCACCGACAAGGTCGACACCGAGATCCCGTCGCCGGTCGCCGGCACCCTGGTGAAGATCCTGGTCGGCGAGGACGAGACCGCCGAGGTCGGCGCCCAGCTCGCGCTGATCGGCGCCGCCGGTGCCGTCGCCGCCGCCCCGGCTCCGGTCGCCGCTCCGGCTCCGGTTGCCCCGGCCGCTCCGGCCCCGGTCGCCGCTCCGGCCCCGGTCGCCACCCCGGCTCCGGTTGCCGCCCCCGCTCCGGTCGCCGCTGCCCCGGCTCCGGCCCCGGTCGCCGCTCCGGCTCCGGTCGCCGCCCCGGCCCCGGTCGCCGCCCCGGCCCCCGTTGCCGCCCCGGCCGCTCCGGTGGCCGACAGCGGTGACGCCTACGTCACCCCGCTGGTGCGCAAGCTCGCCGCCGAGCACGGCGTCGCGCTGGCCTCCGTCGCCGGCACCGGCGTCGGCGGCCGCATCCGCAAGCAGGACGTCATCGCCGCCGCGGAGGCTGCCAAGGCCGCTCCGGCCCCGGTCGCCGCTGCCGCCCCGGCCGCCGCGCCGAAGGCCGCCGCCTCGCCGTCCGCCCTGCGCGGCCAGACGGTCAAGATGACGCGCATGCGCAAGGTCATCGGCGACAACATGCTGAAGGCCCTGCACGAGCAGGCCCAGCTGACCAGCGTGGTCGAGGTGGACGTCACCAAGATCATGTCGCTGCGCGCCAAGGCCAAGGAGGGCTTCCTGGCCCGCGAGGGCGTCAAGCTCTCCCCGATGCCGTTCTTCGTCAAGGCCGCCGCCCAGGCGCTGAAGGTCCACGCGGTCGTCAACGCCCGGATCAACGACGCCGAGGGCACGGTCACCTACTTCGACACCGAGAACATCGGTATCGCGGTGGACTCCGAGAAGGGTCTGATGACCCCGGTCATCAAGGGTGCGGGCGACCTCAACATCGCCGGCATCTCGAAGAAGACCGCCGAGCTGGCCACCAAGGTCCGCGACAGCAAGATCACCCCGGACGAGCTGTCCGGCGCCACCTTCACCATCAGCAACACCGGCTCCCGCGGTGCGCTGTTCGACACCGTGATCGTGCCGCCGAACCAGGTCGCCATCCTGGGCATCGGTGCCACCGTCAAGCGCCCGGTGGTCATCGAGGCCGACGGCGGCACCGCCATCGGCATCCGCGACATGACCTACCTGTCGCTCTCCTACGACCACCGCCTGGTGGACGGCGCCGACGCCGCCCGCTACCTGGTCGCGGTCAAGGAGATCCTGGAGGCCGGCGAGTTCGAGGTCGAGCTCGGCCTCTGACCCCACCAGGTCCCCGCGGAACCCCGCGTACGGAACCCCGCGTCGTCCCCGGACGGCGCGGGGTTCCGCCGTTCCCGGCCCCCGGACACGCCGAGTCCCGCAGTCGCACCGAGTCGCGGCATGCGCGGACGCGGCCGAACGGGGATGCTGGAGCGGTGATGGACGAGACGGACTTCTGGCAGATCATCGACGAGACCCGGGACGACGCCGACGGCGACCCCGACGAGCAGGCAGACCTCCTGGTGGAACGGCTCCTCCAGCTGACCCCGGACGATGTGATCGACTTCGCCCGGCTGTTCCAGGCGCGGTTCCAGCGCGCCTACCGCCACGACCTGTGGGGCGCGGCCTACCTGATGCTCGACGGCGCCTCCGACGACACCTTCGACTACTTCCGGTCCTGGCTGATCGGCCAGGGCCGGGAGGTCTTCGAGGGCGGGCTCACCGATCCGGACGACCTGGCGGACCTGCTGCCCGAGTTCGACGAGGAGGAGGACGGCGAGGCCGAGGACCTCGGCTACGCCGCCGACGAGGCGTACGAGCGGCTGACCGGGCTGCCGCTGCCCGAGGTGGGTGTGCGGCAGCCCGAGCGGCCGGCCGGGCCGGTGCTGGACTTCGACGATCCGGACGTCATGGCGAAGCGCTTCCCCAAGCTCTGGGAGCGGTACGGGGACTGAGGGCGGTCAGGTGCTGCTGCCGGAGGAGCTGTCCTGCTTGATGCCCTTGAGGATCTGGTCCAGCACCGCGAAGTCCGGCGCGGCCGGACTGTCGTCCACGCCGCCCTCCATGACCACGTAGCCGCCCCCCTTGGCCGGGAGGGCGGCCAGCAGGACGTAGCCCTGGGTGCCGTCCGTGGTGCGGATGTGCCAGCGGGTGGCGTAGCCGAGCACCCCGGCCACGCTGATGTACCCGGAGCCGGCGTCGGTGTGCGAGCTGACGCCGGAGAAGATCTGCCCGGCGTAGGAGGGCATCTGGGCGTCGGCGGCGGCCTTGGGCGTGGTGCCCTGGACGATGTCCTTCTCGACCGAGAACTGGCCGCGGATGCAGGCGCTGCCGTCCGGGCAGGTGTAGCGGTCGGTGCCGAGGTAGACCGTCGAGTGCGGCGGGTTGTCGGACACCACCCAGCCGTCGAGGACCGGCACGGTGATCGCGTGCTCCGGGTCGGGGACGGTGCTCTTGACCGCCGGCAGGGGCTTGGGCGCCGCGGGGCTGCTGGTGGACGCGGTGGGGCTGGGGCTCGGCGTGGGGCCGCTGCTCCGGGGCGCGGTGACCGTGGGGTCCGGGGTCGGGTCCGCCCGGTGGTCGCCGCCGCTGTTGAGGACGACCCCGGCGACGATCCCGGCCACCGCCAGCACGGCGACCGCGATGCCGATGATCAGACCGGTCTTCGGTCGGGCCGGCCCGGGCGGCGGCGGGTAGCCCGGGCCCGGGTAGCCGTAACCGGGGCCGTAGCCGGGGCCCTGGGGCGGGTAACCGCCCTGGGCCGGGCCCGGATAGTCGCCCTGGGCCGGGCCGGGGTAGCCGCCCTGGGCCTGGTAACCACCCTGGGCCTGGGCCTGGTACGCGTCCTGGCCGGGGTAGCCGTAGGCGGGTGCCTGGTGGGCGTCCTGGCCCGGGTAGCCGTAGGTCGGGGCCGCCGGGCCGCCCGGGTACCCGTAGCCGGGCTTCCGGTCGGACGGCGACCCGGTCTGGGTGGGGGCGTCGGCGAGCCCGCCCGCGACGCCGCCCTGGAGCGGTCGGACCTCGGCCGTCCAGGCGTTGCCGTCCCACCAGCGCTCGTGACCGGGGGTGCCGTCCGCACCCTGGACCGGGTACCACCCGGGAGGCGTCGAGTTGCTCACGGGCGTACGGTACCCGGCACGGCGGCGCTCCAGACAGATCGGGACTGTCACGACTCCGCACCGCCCCGCGAACGGCCAACCTCCCCTGGCGGCAAGCCTGTTCGAACGGCCGGCGCGCGGGGCGGGGCGAGAGGGCGGCGCCGGTGCGGGCGGGGCGGGCGAGGCGGGCGCGGGCGGGAAGGCGCGGGCAGCGCGGGCGCGGCTGCCCTGCCGCTCAGTCGGCCAGGCCGCGGGCCATCCAGATGTCGTCCACGTACCGGCCGTCGATCAGGAACTCCCCGGCCAGCGAGCCCTCGACGACGAAGCCACAGCTCTCGTAGAGGCGGCGGGCCGGAGCGTTCCAGCCGAGCACCCGCAGGCTCATCTTGCGGGCGCCCTCGGCCCGGGCCGCCGCACAGGCCGCGTCGACCAGCCGGCGGCCGATGCCCCGGCCGCGGACGGTGCCGTCGACGGCCAGGCCCTGGATCTGCCGCACGTGCCGGTTGCTCGCCAGCCGGGTGGCCGGGACCTGCCGGATGTAACCGACGATCCGGCCGTCCAGCACGGCCAGCAGGTAGTGCTCGGGGGCGTGCCGCTCGTCGAAGAGCGGCTCCTCGACGGGCGGTTGCGGGGAGACGTCGGACAGGACGGACCAGGCCGCGTGGTTGAGGGCGGCGAGTTCGCGCTCGTCCTCGCTCCGCGCCGTACGGATGATCAGATCGTCGTCAGGCATGCGCGTCATGCTAACGGCGCATGCGGAGGTGACGGCCGGTCGGGAACACCGCGGGAGCGCGCGGGAGCTGCGAGGATGGGCGCATGCGCATCGCTGTCACGGGTTCCACGGGTTTGATCGGTTCGGCGCTCGTCCGCTCCCTGCTGGCGGACGGCCACGAGGTGGTCCGGCTGGTCCGGCACCGCTCGAAGACCGGCCCGCGGCCGGACGGCAGCACCGCGATCGGCTGGAACCCGCTGCTCGGCGAGGTCGAACGGGACGGACTGACCGGGGTCCAGGCCGTGGTGCACCTGGCCGGCGCCGGGGTCGGCGACCGCCGCTGGACGGACTCCTACAAGCGGGAGATCCGGGAGAGCCGGGTGTACGGCACCGAGACGCTGGCCGTCGCCCTGGCCGGGCTCAAGGAGCCGCCGCAGGTCCTCGTGAGCGCCTCCGCGGTCGGCTGGTACGGGCAGACCGGCGACCGGGTGATCGACGAGGACTCCCCCGCCGGCGACGACTTCCTGGCCGAGGTCTGCCGGGAGTGGGAGGACGCCGCCCGGCCGGCCGAGCGGGCCGGGATCCGGGTCGTCCACCCGCGCACCGGCATGGTGCTGTCCGCGGCCGGCGGGGCGGGCGGGCGGCTGTTCCCGCTGTTCAAGCTGGGTCTCGGCGGGCGGCTCGGCGACGGGCGGCAGTACTGGAGCTTCATCTCGCTGCACGACGAGGTGGCCGCGCTGCGGTTCCTGATCGACCACGACGACCTCTCCGGCGCCTTCAACCTCACCGCTCCGAACCCGGCGACCAACGCCGAGCTGACCACCGCGCTGGGCCGGGCGCTGCGGCGGCCGACGCCGTTCCCGGTGCCGGAGGCGGTGCTCAAGGCGGTGCTGGGCGAGCTGGCGATCGAGGTGGTCGGCAGCCACCGGGTGGTGCCGCGGCGGCTGCTGGACGCGGGTTTCCGCTTCACCCACCCGGACGTGTACTCGGCGGTGCTCGCCGCGATGTGACGGGTGCGCGGGGCGGCGTCAGGGGCACGCGCGGAGCGGGTGCCGGGCGACGGGACGGGTGCGGCCGGCGAGGCGGGTGCGGCGGGCGAGGCGGGTGCGCGGGTCGGTGCGGCTCCTGGGGCGGGTGCTGGGCGGCGGGCGCGCGGGGTGGCTGCGCGCGCCGGGAGGGTAGGCGGGCGCGCGGGTCGCGCGAAGCCCGTACGTACTCCGACGACGGTATCCGCCCTGGCCAGCGGCATATGCCGAGCGGGGCCCGAGGGGGCCCGAGGAGGGGGCGCACGGGAGCACATGGTGGGCGCGTCGCACGCCCCCGGTGACCGTACGCGCCCACCGACCCCCGAACCCGGCCACCACGGCGCACTGTCCGTGACCACTCCCCCGCCCGGTGCCGCAGGACCCTCCCCGGCCTTCGGATCCGGCCCGATGCGCTTGTCTGATGCTCACACTGACTGGGCATCACCCTCCACGGACCGTGTCCCGGCACCCCGCTGCCTGCGTCGGCCGGAGCCCCGGGACCAGGGAGGGAGCACCCCAGTGCCCACGTACGACTTCACCCGCCGCGCCCGCCGGCCGTCCGACCCGGACGTCGTCGTGGTCGGCGCCGGACTCGCGGGCCTGGCCGCCGCCCGCGCGCTCACCGGCCACGGCCTCACCGTTCAGGTCCTGGAGACCACCGACCGGATCGGTGGCCGGATGGCCACCCGCGAACAGGACGGATTCCGGCTCGACGACGGCAGTCACCTGTTGAACACCGCCTTCCCCGAGCTGCGCCGCACGCTCGACCTCGACCGCCTCGACCTGCGCCCGCTCGCGCCCGGCGTGCTGGTGCACAGCGCCGGCCGCCGGTACCGCGCCGGGGACCCCCAGCTCACCGTCGCCCGGCAGGCCGCCGCCCGGGCCCCGCTCGGCAGCCCGCTGGACAAGGCCCGGCTGGCGGGCCGGCTCGGCCGGCTCGCCGCCACCCCGGTCGGCCGGCTCCAGGCCCGTCCGGAGACCACCGCCGCCCGCGCACTGACCGGCCACGGCCTGGCCCAGCGCACCGTGGACGGCTTCCTGCGGCCGCTGCTCAGCGCCCTGCTCTCCGATCCGGCGCTCGGGACCAGCAGCCGGGTCGCCGACCTGGTGCTGCGCTCGTACGCGCGCGGACGGCTCTGTCTGCCCGCCGCCGGGATCGCGGCGGTGCCGGCCCAACTGGCCGCCGCCCTCCCCGCCGGCACCGTCCGCACCCGGGTGCGGGTCACCTCGATCGCCGCGGACGGCGTGGAGACCGCAGCGCACGGGCGGATCGGCGCCCAGGCCGTCATCGTCGCCACCGACGCCCGCTCCGCCGCCGAACTGCTGCCCGGGCTGCGGCTACCGGACTTCCACCCCGTCACGACCTTCTACCACGCCGCCGACGCCGCCCCGCTGGGCGAGGCCGTCCTGCTGCTCGACGGCGACCGGCCGAACGGGCACCCGCCGCTGGTCTCGCACTCACTGGTGCTCAGCGAGCTGCACCCGTCCTACGCCCCGGCCGGCCAGTCGCTGATCGCCACCACCGTGCTCGGGCGGCGCGCCTTCGACGTGGGCGGCCCGGCCGGTCTGGAGCCGGCCGTCCGGGCCCGGCTGGCCGAGCTGTACGGCGGCTCGACGTCGGACTGGCAGTTCCTCGGCGTGCGGCACGTCCCGGACGCGCTGCCCGCGATGCCGCCGCCGCACAACCCCCGCCGCCCGGTGCGGCTGCTGGCCGGGCTGTACGTCGCCGGGGACCACCGGGACACCAGCACCGTGCAGGGCGCGCTGGTCTCCGGGCGGCGGGCGGCACAGGCGGTGCTGGGCGACCTCGGTGTCCCCGCCGACGCCCGGGAGGTGGAGGCGGCGGCCTGACGGCCGCGCCTGTGCCCGGGCCCGGGCACAGGCGCGGGCGCGGCGAGCGGCATCGGCAGGCTCCTCGGCCTCGGCGGGCGTCGCGGCGCCCCGCCGGAACGGCGGGCACCGCGTGGCCGGTGCCCGCCGTTCCTGCTGCCGTCCCCGGCCGTTCCCGGCCGTCCGCGGGCCGCTCCGCGCCGGTGACGGCCGACGCGGAACGGCCGGAGGTCCGGGCCGGGGCCTGAGGGCCCGGACCTCCGTACGCCGGGTGCGTGGGGGCGGACCCCGTCCGCCCTTCGGTCAGATCACCCCCGCCTGCCGGGCCGTCTCCTCGAAGGCGCGGGCCACCGGGCTGCCGCGGTAGGGGGTGAGGCGGCGGTGGAAGTCCCGGACGTACTCCAGCGAGCGGGCCGAGCGCATCTCCCCCGCCGCCCGCAGCGCGTCGGTGGCCATGGTGCAGGCCTCGTCGAGGTCCCCCATGCCGAGCCGGGCGGTGGCCAGCACCAGACGGCAGAAGATCCGGCTGCGGGCGTAGGCGGGCGAACGCAGCCGCAGCGACTTCTCGGCGTGCTGCGCGGCCGTCCGCCACTGCTGGAGGTCGCGGTAGCAGTGGGCGAACTCGTCGGAGAGCTGGGCCTCGTCGAAGTACCGCGCCCAGGAGGGCAGTTCGTCGCCCGTCCGGGCCGCCGCCAGGGAGCGCTCGGCGCGCACCAGGGCGGTGGTGCAGGACCGGACGTCGCCCAGCAGCCCGTGCCCGCGCGCCTCGGCGGCGTGCATCAGCGACTGGACGACCGGCGGCACGGCGGTGCCCACGCCCTGCTGGGCGACCCGGGCGAGCTGGACCGCCTCCCGGCCGTGGCCCAGGTGGACGGCCTGCTGGCTCATCGTCACCAGCACGTAGCCGCCGAGCGCGCGGTCCCCGGCGGCCTGGGAGAGGCGCAGCGCCTGGACGAAGTAGCGCTGGGCGAGGCCGTGCGCGGCGATGTCGAAGGACGTCCAGCCGGCCAGCCTGGTGAGGTCGGCGACCGCGCCGAACAGGGCCCGGCCGATCTGTTCCCCGTAGCGGCCGCGCAGCATCGGCTCGGCCTCGCTCTCCAGGTAGCGGACCAGCGCCTGGCGGGCGTGGCCGCCGCCGTAGGCGTGGTCGAGCGCGCGGAAGAGGTCGCCGACGGCGCGGATGGCGGCGATGTCGCCGCGGCCGACCCGCAGGGTGGGGCGGGACTCGCGGGCCGGGTCGGTGTACGGCGGTTCGACGGCGACCGGCGGCCGGCGGCTCTGGATCGGCACCCGGCCGATGGTGGGGGCGGTGCCGGTGGTCCCGGCCGTGCTGCGGGCGGTGGGGGCCCCGGGGACGCCGGGGGCGGGGCCGCGCGCCGGGCTCCCGGGGGACGCGCCGGGCGCGCCCGGCGCCGGGGCGCCGGTGATGGCCGCGGAGGTGGCGCTGCCGGACGGCGGGCCGGCGGTGGCGTCCGAGCGGGTCAGGGTGGAGCCGTCCCGGGCGACCCGCTCGTCGGTGCGGCCGATCAGCCAGTCCCGGCTGGGGACGACCAGGCCGGCCGGAGTGAAGGCGATCCGGCGCAGCTCGGACTGCGGGCCGTTGTCCTTGCGCCACATGCTCGCCACGATGTCCACCGCCTCCTGCGGCGTCTCGGCGAACTCCAGGCCGGCGTAGACCGGGGCGCAGGCGTCCAGGCCGAGGTCCTGGGCGGTGAGGCGGCGGCCGAGGCGGCGGGTGAAGACCTCGGCGATCAGCGCCGGGGTGGCCCCGCGCGGCTGCTGGCCGCGCAGCCAGCGGGTGACCGAGGTCTTGTCGTAGCGCAGGTCCAGGCCGTGCTCCAGGCCGAGCTGGTCGACCCGGCGGGCGAGGCCCGCGTGCGAGAAGCCGGCCTCCTCGATCAGCGCCGCGAGCTGGCCGTTCTGCGGGGCCGGGCCGGAGTGGCCGGGGCCGCGGGGAGGGCCGGGCACGGGCGCGGCGGGGTTCTCGTGCCGGTCGGGTGTGGCCTGCACCGGCAGCCGCCGGTCGTCGGCGTCCGGGGCGTCGGCGGTCAGCGTGTCGGCGGTCAGGGCGTCGGGGGCGTCCGGAAGGGTCCGGCCGACCGTCCCTCGGTGCTGGCCGAGCGGGTCGAGCGGTCCGTACGCCGGGCTGTCGGTTGCAGGCCGTTGGGGCATGTCTGTCAACACCTCTCGGACGTCGCACCGGGCTTCACCAGCACTTCGGCGGCCCGGGGCGGCGCCCCCTGTCGGGAATCGGCGTGAATGTAGCGAGCATTCGGGCGCTATGGGTGGATCTGACCGAGCAATCCACCGAACGGGTGAAGCAACCGCGCCCATTTCGGGGAAGCGGGGCCTTCTCGGGTTTGGTCGTCCGGGGTCGAACCACCGGCCGTTCCGAGGGCTTTCCCGAGGGCCTCTCCGAGGGTCGATCCGCCGTTCGGACCCCGCTCCGGTGTCATGGCGGACGGCACCACAGCCCAGCGGACTGCTGTGGCGTTCCGCCACATGGGAGTGGGGCCGCCGGATTCCTACCGTTCTCGGCCATGGACACCTCTACTGCCCGCCCGCTCGCCGGCCGCACGGCCATGGTCACCGGGGCCGCCTCGGGCATCGGCCGGGCCTGCGCCGAGGCCTTCGCCGGGGCCGGCGCCCGGGTCTACGTCGTCGACCTCGCGGCCGGCCCGGCCGAGGAACTCGCCGAGCGGATCGGCGGCCGCGCGATCGTCGCCGACCTCGCCGACCCCGGGGCCGTGGACGCCCTGCCGGACGACGCCGACATCGTCGTCAACAACGCCGGCCTCCAACACGTCGCGCCCGTGCACGAGTTCCCGCCCGACCGCTTCACGCTCATCCAGCGCGTCATGGTCGAGGCCCCGTTCCGCATCCTGCGCCGCACCCTGCCCCACATGTACGGGCAGGAGTGGGGCCGGATCGTCAACGTCTCCTCCGTCCACGGCCTGCGTGCCAGCGCCTTCAAGTCCGCGTACGTCACCGCGAAGCACGCACTGGAGGGACTCAGCAAGACCGTCGCCCTGGAGGGCGCGCCGTACGGCGTCACCAGCAACTGCATCAACCCGGGCTACGTCCGGACCCCCCTGGTGGAGAAGCAGATCGCCGCCCAGGCGCTCGCCCACGGCATCCCCGAGGAGGAGGTGGTCGAGCGGATCATGCTCGACCGCACCGCCGTGAAGCGCCTCATCGAGCCCGACGAGGTCGCCCAACTCGCCCTCTGGCTCTGCTCCCCCACCGCCTCCTACATCACCGGCGCCAGCCTCCCCGTCGACGGCGGCTGGACCGCCCACTGAGCGGGGAACGCCCGGCGGTCAGGCCTCCCCTCTCATAGGGCAGCGCAGCACATTCGACCCCGGGACTGTGTGGGCCGTCCACATAGTCCCGGGGTCGGCCGCTTCCTACCTTGTGGCGACATCGTCTCCCCCCTGGTTCTGGAAGTGGTGGCCATGAGCACCTCCGCACGAGGTACGGCGGCGAGCAGTTCACTCCCGAGAGTGGTGGCTGCGAGCCTGATCGGCACGACCATCGAGTGGTACGACTACTTCTTGTACGGAACGGCGGCGGCGCTGGTGTTCGGGAAGCTGTTCTTCCCGCACAGCGATCCGCTGACCGGGACGCTGCTGTCCTTCCTGACCTATGCGATCGGGTTCGCGGCACGCCCGCTCGGGGCGCTGGTGTTCGGTCACTTCGGGGACCGGGTGGGACGGAAGAAGCTGCTGGTGGTGAGCCTGCTGCTGATGGGCGGGTCGACCACGGCGATCGGGCTGCTGCCGACGTACGACTCGATCGGGGCCGCGGCGCCGGTGCTGCTGACGGCGCTGCGGCTGGTGCAGGGCTTCGCGCTCGGCGGCGAGTGGGGTGGCGCCGTGCTGCTGGTGTCGGAGCACGGGGACCAGCGGCGGCGGGGGTTCTGGGCGTCCTGGCCGCAGGGCGGGGCGCCGGCCGGGAACCTGCTGGCGGCCGGGGTGCTGTCGCTGATGACGGCGGTGCAGTCGGACGCGGCGTTCCTGGCGTGGGGCTGGCGGGTGCCGTTCCTGCTGTCGGCGGTGCTGGTCGTGGTCGGCATGTGGATCCGGCTCGCGGTGGACGAGTCGCCCCTGTTCAAGCAGGCGCTGGCGGCGCAGCACAAGCGCCAGGAGGAGCGGAGCACGGCCGAACGGCTGCCGCTGGTGGAGGTGTTGCGCGACCACTGGCGGGAGGTGCTGGTGGCCATGGGCGCGCGGATGGCGGAGAACATCTCCTACTACGTGATGACCACGTTCGTGCTCACCTACGCCGTCACCCACGCCCACTTCTCCAAGCAGACCGCGCTGAACGCCGTCCTGATCGCCTCCGCGATCCAGTTCGCGCTGATCCCGCTGTTCGGCGCGCTGTCCGACCGGGTCGGGCGCAGGCCGGTGTACCTGGTGGGCGCGGTCGGGGTGGGCGCCTGGGCCTTCGTGTTCTTCGGGATGGTCGACACGAAGTCCTTCGGCTCGCTGGTCACCGCCGTGACCGTCGGCCTGGTCTTCCACAGCGCCATGTACGCGCCCCAGGCGGCCTTCTTCTCCGAGCTGTTCGCGACCCGGATGCGGTACTCGGGCGCCTCGATCGGCGCCCAGTTCTCCTCGGTGGCGGCCGGCGCCCCCGCGCCGCTGATCGCCACCGCGCTGCTCAAGGACTACGGCAGCTCCACCCCCATCGCGGTGTACGTCGCCATCGCGGCGGCGATCACCGTGCTGGCGGTGCTGTGCGGCCGGGAGACCAGGGGCCAGGACCTCATGGACGTCGAGGGACGGGACGACCGGGACGGCCGGGAGCCGGGCACCGCCTCGGCCGAAAAGCCCGCCGTCGCCTGAGGAGCGAGCCGATACGATCACGGTTTCTCGGAACCGACGGAACCGACGCCGATTGGCAGCACGCACCATGAACCACCCTCACGAAAGCGCCGCGCCCGCGCTGCGGCGGCTGCTCGACCTGCTCGCCTCCGGAGCCGCCACCGAGGACTTCGCCGACGTGCTGGCCGACGCCCGCCGCCGCGGGGCGCCGGCCGCCGTCCTCGCCGAGATCGACGACGCCACCTGGCAGGCCCTGCGCGTCCACCGCACCCTGCGTCAACACCGGCGGCGCGAAGCAGAGTTGACGGCCCTGTTCGACACCGCCGGGGACCTCGCGGCCTCCCGGGACCTGGACACCGTGCTCCAGGCGATCGTCCGCCGGGCCCGGATGCTGCTCGGCACCGACACCGCGTACCTGACCCTGCCGGACGAGGGCGCCGGCGACACCTACATGCGGGTCACCGACGGCTCGGTCTCCGTCCTGTTCCAGACCCTGCGGCTCAGCCTCGGGGACGGCCTGGGCGGGCTGGTCGCCCAGACCGCCCGCCCGTACGCCACCCCCGACTACCGCACCGACGAACGCTTCCACCACACCGGCACGATCGACGCCGGTGTGCTGGACGAGGGCCTGGTGGCGATCATCGGGGTGCCGCTGCTGCTCGGCGGCCAGGTCATCGGCGTCCTCTTCGCCGCCGACCGCACGCCGCGCGCCTTCTCCCCCGACGAGGTCGCGCTGCTCTGCTCGCTGGCCGCGCACGCCGCGATCGCCCTGGACACCGCCAAGGCGCTGGCCGACACCCGGGCCGCACTCGCCGAGCTGAACGCCGCCAACGAGCTGGTCCGGGCCCACTCCTCCGCCGTGCAGCGCGCCGAGCAGGCGCACGACCGGCTCACCGACCTGGTGCTGCGCGGCGCCGAGGTGCCGGACGTCGCCGCCGCCGTGGCCGCCCTGCTGGGCGGGGAGATAGCGGTCCTGGACGCCGAGGGCGAACCGCTCGCCGGACGCTCCGCACCCGCCGCCGAACTGGCCGAGGCGGTCGCCGCCTCCCGCGCCGAGGGCCGGTCCGTACGGCACGGCGAGCAGTGGGTCTGCGCGGTGCTGGCCGGACACGACGCGCTCGGCACCATGGTGCTGCGCGGCCGGCCCGACCTCGACGACGCCGACCGGCGGCTGTTCGAGCGGGCCAGTGTGGTCACCGCGCTGCTCCTGCTGCTGCGCCGCTCGGTCGCCGAGACCGAGAACCGGGTCCGCGGCGAACTGCTCACCGACCTGCTGACCGCCCCCGAGCGGGACCCGGGCGGGCTCACCGCGCGCGGCCGCCGGCTCGGCGTCGACCTCGCCCGGCCGCACCTGGTGCTGGTCGCGGAGCCCGCCGACGGGAAGGCCGACGACCGGGCACGGCTGGCCGGTGCGGCCCGGCGCTACCTGTTCGGCTCCCGGGGCGTCAGCGCCGAGCACGCCGAGACGGTGGTGCTGCTGGCGCCCGTCGAGAGCGGCGGCACCGACGACCCCGAGGAGACCGCCCGGCAGGCCGCCGAACGCCTGGCCCGGCTGGCCGGGTTCCCGGTCACCGTCGGCGCCGGCCGGCCGTCCGCCGGGCCGTCCGCGCTGGCCGCGTCCTACGGCGAGGGCCTGCGCTGCCTCCGGGCGCTGCGGGTGCTCGGCCGCGCCGGGGAGGGCGCCTCGGCCCGGGCGCTCGGCTTCCTCGGCGTGCTGCTCGGCGACGGCCACGACGTGGACGGCTTCGTCGGCGCGACGCTCGGCCCGCTCCTGGCGTACGACGCCCGGCGCGGCACCGAGCTGGTCCGCACCCTGCGCGCCTACTTCGACTGCGGCGGCAGCCTGACCCGGGCCAAGGACGAGCTGCACGTCCACGTGAACACCGTGGTCCAGCGGCTGGACCGGGTCGAGGCGCTGCTCGGGCGGGACTGGAACCAGCCGGAGCGGTCGCTGGAGCTCCAGCTCGCGCTGCGGCTGCAGCTGCTCGCGGGCGGCTGAGCCCGAACAGGCCGACGGGCTCGCCCGGGCCGGGCTGCCGCTCCCGGGCCGAACCGCTGCCCGGGGCGGGGTGACGGACCCCGGCAGGACGGCCGGACCCGGCAGGACCGCTGCTCATGGGCGGCCGAGGGGGTTCGGCCGGGCTGGGCGTACAGTGGCGAGGTTGGTCTCGAACGCCCGGCAAGGAGCGGCAACGGTGAGCGAGAACGTGCGTTTTGTTCGCATGGGCATAGGTGAGCGCACCGTGCCCTACCAGGAGGCCTGGGAGGAGCAGCAGCGGCTGCACGCGCTGCGGGTCGCGGACGAGATCCCCGACACCGTGCTGCTCCTGGAGCACCAGTCGGTGTACACCATGGGCAAGCGCACCAACCCCGCCGACCTGCCGCTGGACGGCACCCCGGTGGTCGAGGTCAACCGGGGCGGCGAGATCACCTGGCACGGCCCCGGCCAGCTGGTCGGCTACCCGATCGTCAAGCTGCCCGACCCGATCGACGTCATCGCCTACGTCCGCCGGCTGGAGGAGGCGCTGATCCGCACCGCCGGCGAGTTCGGCATCGGGTCCACCCGGGTCGAGGGCCGCAGCGGCGTCTGGGTGCTGGGCGAGTCCATCCCGGACGCCGTGGTGGATCCGGCGCAGGTGGTGGACATCGGCAGACTGACCCTGCGGATGGGCCTGCCGCTGGGCATCGACCCGCGACTGGCCGGCCCCGAGTACGCGCCCTCCAACGCCGGCCAGCGCGGTGACGACCGCAAGCTCGCCGCGATCGGCGTGCGGGTCGCCCGCGGGGTGACCATGCACGGTTTCGCGCTCAACTGCGACCCGGACATGACCTGGTTCGACAAGATCGTGCCGTGCGGCATCCGGGACGCGGGCGTCGCCTCGCTCACCGGCGAGCTGCGGCGCGGACTGTCCGCCGCCGAGGCCGCGCCGGTGGTCGAACGGCACCTGGCGGACGTCCTCGCCGAGTTGCCGGAACCGGTCCTCGGCCACTGACCCGCCGGGCAGCGCCGACGCACCTTCCGCCGACGGCCGCCGAAAGTCCCGGCGGCCGCTGGGAATCTACCGACCGGTAGCCATGTTGCCCTGCGATTGCAGGGCGGCAGGCCCGGCGAAGGCCGTACAACCACAGGCGTACCCTGGGGGTACCCCGTCTAGTTCTAGGAGTCGCACGTGTCCGCTGTCGCGCCCGACGGCAGGAAGCTGCTCCGCCTGGAGGTCCGCAACAGCGAGACCCCCATCGAGCGGAAGCCCGAGTGGATCAAGACCCGCGCGAAGATGGGCCCGGAGTACAACGCCCTCCAGTCGCTGGTGAAGAAGGAGGGGCTGCACACGGTCTGCCAGGAGGCCGGCTGCCCCAACATCTTCGAGTGCTGGGAGGACCGCGAGGCGACCTTCCTCATCGGCGGTGACCAGTGCACCCGCCGCTGCGACTTCTGCCAGATCGACACCGGCAAGCCCGCCGAGTTCGACCGCGACGAGCCGCGCCGGGTCGCCGAGTCCATCGTCACGATGGACCTCAACTACGCCACCATCACCGGCGTCGCCCGTGACGACCTGGAGGACGGCGGCGCCTGGCTGTACGCCGAGACCGTGCGCCAGGTCCACGCGATGACCGCCGCCCGCGAGGCCGGCCGCACCGGCGTCGAGCTGCTCATCCCCGACTTCAACGCCGTGCCCGAGCAGCTGGCCGAGGTCTTCTCCTCCCGTCCCGAGGTGCTCGCGCACAACGTCGAGACGGTGCCGCGGATCTTCAAGCGGATCCGCCCGGCGTTCCGCTACGAGCGCTCGCTGGACGTCATCACCCAGGCGCGTGCGGCCGGACTGGTGACCAAGTCCAACCTGATCCTGGGCATGGGCGAGACCCGCGAGGAGGTCAGCCAGGCGCTGGCCGACCTGGTCGGCGCCGGCTGCGAGCTGATCACCATCACCCAGTACCTGCGCCCCTCGCTGCGCCACCACCCGGTCGAGCGCTGGGTGAAGCCGCAGGAGTTCGTCGAGCTCCAGGAGGAGGCCGAGGAGCTGGGCTTCGCCGGTGTCATGTCGGGCCCGCTGGTGCGGTCCTCGTACCGGGCCGGCCGGCTGTACCGGCAGGCGCTGGAGCGGCGCGCGCAGGCCACGGTCTGATCGCGGTCCGATCACGCGTGTGACGGCGGTCCGACGGCGACCTCCCGGTCCACCGATCGGTTCGAGCCACGGGAAGGGCGGAGCTTCGGCTCCGCCCTTCCGGTTTTCACCACGCTTTGACTGGCTGGTCACGGGCTGGTAACACGGGGTGGGGACTCTGGACGCCTGGTGAGCGTTCGATTCTTCTCAGCCACGAGAGGAGCTGTTCGGCATGCGGGTTCAGATGCGGATCCGGTCGGTGGGGGTGGCGCTGCGGTTCGCCGAGAGCGTCCTGCTCGCTCCCGGCCAGCGGCACGCGCGCCGCAACGCGTGGGCGGCGGTGTGCGAGAACCGCCGGTACGCGGCGGACCGCAGGCACGACGACGCGGCGGCCCGGACGGCACAGCCGCGGCCGGTCCGGCGGTAGTGCTCCGGCGGTGACGCATCGGCGTCGGCGGCGGTGCTCCGACGGCACCGCACCGGCGTCGACGATGGTGCTCCGGCGGCAACGGACCGGCGTCGCCATCGGCGATAACGCTTCGACGTCGCAGGGCCCCCCGGCGTCGCTCTGTGCGACGGCGTGCGGGCACACGGGTCACGGTTGGGGCGAACGGGTACCCGGGCTTGGATATCCCGTACCCGTGCCACGTACCATGAGCGTTATGGCGAGGGAAACATCCGAGAACCCCGGGCGACTGAAGCAGATCCGCCTGGCGTACACCATGACCAAGAAGGTCGACACCAAGATCGGCCTGATCATCGCCGGCGTCGGCCTGCTGACCTTCGGCGTGTTCCTCGCCATCGGCTTCGCGATCGAGCATCCCGTCTACCTGGGCATCCTGGGCTTCATCGTGGCCGTGCTGGCCATGGCGATCGTCTTCGGGCGCCGGGCCGAGCGCGCCGCGTTCGGTCAGATGGAGGGGCAGCCGGGGGCAGTCGCCGCGGTGCTGAACAACATCCGGCGCGGCTGGAGCTCCAACAGCACCCCGGTGGCGGTCACCCGTAACCAGGACGCGGTCTACCGCGCCGTGGGCCGGGCCGGCATCGCGCTGATCGGGGAGGGCAACCCGAACCGGGTCCGCCAGCTGCTGGCCTCCGAGAAGAAGAAGATGGCCCGTGTGGTCGGCGACGTGCCGGTGCACGACATCGTGGTGGGCAACGGCGAGGGCGAGATCCCGCTGAAGAAGCTCCAGATCCACCTGATGCGCCTGCCCCGCGCCATCACCGCCGCCCAGGTCACCGAGACCAACGACCGCCTGCGCGCGCTGGGCGACCTGCTCTCCAAGGCGCCGATCCCCAAGGGTCCGATGCCGAAGGGCGCCCGGATGCCCAAGGGCGGCCAGGCCCGCTGATCCTCCCCCGCCCCTGACGACACGAGAACGGCCCCGCCGCGGAAGCTCCGCGGCGGGGCCGTTCCGACGTTCGTACGGCGTCGGGGGTGCATCCCGGCCTCGACCAGGGGCCGGGGCCGGGGGCCGGGTCTCGGCCGGAGCTAGATCCGGACCTCGACGGTGCCGACCGCCTTGTCGTGCAGGCCGCGGGTGTCGCGGTCCCAGACCAGCGGCGGCACCACCAGGCAGAGCAGCAGGGTGCGCAGCAGGACCTGCGGGATGGTCGCGCGGCTGCCGTCCAGCCGGACCACCCGGAGGCCGAACAGCCGCTTGCCGACCGTCGTGCCGGTGGTGGCCAGCAGCAGGGCCGCGACCACGAAGAACAGCGGGCTGGTCCACAGGTTGGCCTCGGCCTGGTCGCCGCGGGCGATCAGCCCGTACGAGATCAGGGCGACCAGCCAGCCGTCCACGAACAGGGCGCCGATCCGGCGGCCGGGGCCGGCGATCGAGCCGGGGCCCTCCTTGGGCAGCCCGAGGCGCTCGCCGCGGTGGCCGAAGTCGGCGCCCATCTTCTCGGCGGCCGCCCGGGGGCCGTCGATCCACGATCCCAACGCTTCTCTGGTGTCCACGAATCCACACTAACCGGGCTGACGGCGTACGCCGCCACCGGCTCCCCTCCGGTCGGGACATCACCCCCGACCGGGTGAATCGTCGTTCCGGCGCCTTTCCAAGTGGTCCAGACCACTTGCGGGAGGGCGCCCAGCCGGGCAGGGTGATTTGTACCGTCCCGTACGTCTTTGCCAGCCGCCCGGCAGCCGTGGTTAACATCTAGGAAACGAGCGGGTCACCGAGTGGAAACGACCCATTCCTATGGTGAGCCCAATTCGCACGCCGAGGAGGATGGATGTTCAACAACGCCGCCGAAGTGAAGCAGTTCATCCAGGACAACGACGTGAAGTTCGTCGACGTCCGCTTCTGTGACCTGCCGGGCGTCCTGCAGCACTTCTCCGTACCTGCGGCGACCTTCGACCCGTCCGAGATCCTGATGTTCGACGGCTCGTCGATCCGCGGCTTCCAGGCCATCCACGAGTCCGACATGGCCCTGGTGCCGGACCTCGCCACAGCCCGCCTCGACCCCTTCCGGGCCGAGAAGCACCTCAACATCAACTTCTTCATCCAGGACCCGGTCACCGGCGAGGCGTACAGCCGCGACCCGCGCAACGTCGCCAGGAAGGCCGAGGCCTACCTCGCCTCCTCCGGCATCGCCGACACCGCGTTCTTCGGGCCCGAGGCCGAGTTCTACGTCTTCGACTCGGTCCGCTTCGACACCAGCGCCAACGCGTCCTTCTACCACATCGACTCGGAGGCCGGCGCCTGGAACAGCGGCGCCGCCGAGGGCGACGTACGCGGCTACAAGGTCAAGTACAAGGGCGGGTACTTCCCCGTCCCGCCGGTCGACCACTTCGCCGACCTGCGCGCCGAGATGTCGCTGGAGCTCGCCAAGGCCGGACTGGAGGTCGAGCGCCAGCACCACGAGGTCGGCACGGCCGGCCAGGCCGAGATCAACTACAAGTTCAACACCCTGCTGCACGCCGCCGACGACCTGATGCTGTTCAAGTACATCATCAAGAACGTCGCCTGGCGGAACGGCAAGACCGCCACCTTCATGCCGAAGCCGATCTTCGGCGACAACGGCTCGGGCATGCACGTCCACCAGTCGCTGTGGAGCGAGGGCACCCCGCTCTTCTACGACGAGCAGGGCTACGCCGGGCTCTCCGACACCGCCCGCTACTACATCGGCGGGCTGCTGCGGCACGCCCCCTCGCTGCTGGCCTTCACCAACCCCTCGGTGAACTCCTACCACCGCCTGGTGCCGGGCTTCGAGGCGCCGGTCAACCTGGTCTACTCGCAGCGCAACCGCTCGGCCGCGATCCGCATCCCGATCACCGGCTCCAACGCCAAGGCCAAGCGCATCGAGTTCCGCGCGCCGGACCCGGCCTCCAACCCCTACCTGGCCTTCGCCGCCATGCTGATGGCCGGCCTCGACGGCATCCGCAACAAGATCGAGCCGCTGGAGCCGGTCGACAAGGACCTCTACGAGCTGGCCCCCGAGGAGCACGCCAACGTCCCCCAGGTGCCCTCCTCCCTCCCCGCCGTCCTGGAGGCCCTGGAAGCCGACCACGAGTACCTCCTCGCCGGCAACGTCTTCACCCCGGACCTCATCGAGACCTGGATCGACTACAAGCGCACCAACGAGATCGCCCCGATCGCCCTGCGCCCCCACCCGCACGAGTTCGAGCTCTACTACGACCTGTAGAGGGCCGCGGGGCTGACAGTGCGCACCGGGCGGGCGGTCCGACGGAGGTCGGGCCGGCCGCCCGGTGCGTGCTGTTTCCGGCCGCGGGGGTGGGGTGGGTCAGTAGGAGTCGGGGGTGTGCTGCTGCGGCGGGTGGGTGTCCCTGGGGGTGAAGGCGGTGGCCCAGGGGGTGGTGACGGTTTCCAGGACGCCGGGGGCCCGGGCCGGCGCCGGGGCGGGCTGCGGGGGGAGGGGTTCGGCGGCGCGGAGCTCGTCGATGCTCCTGGTCATGCCGGTCTTGAGACGGGGCGTCAGGGGCTTCTCGATGAGGCGGTGGGCCAGCCAGGAGGCGACGAGCATGCCGGCGGTGACGATGGCGACCGCCGTCCAGGGCTTGACGTCGCGCTCGTGGAGAGCACGCAGGGCGGTCCAGCCCATGGTCTCGTGGAGGAGGTAGAGGGGGTAGGTGAGGGCGCCGGCGAAGGTGAGCCAGCGCCACTGGATCCGGGATCCCCAGCCCAGGGCGACCACGATCATGACGAGGTAGGAGAGGCTGGTCAGCAGGACGGCGGGCCAGGTCGGCAGGTCGACGCGACCGAGGTAGGGGTTCACGTCCTTCTGGTGCTGGATGGTGTAGAGCACGGAGAGGATCCAGCTGATCCCGACGATGCCGAAGAGCATGAGGTTGGGACCGTACCGGTGGACCAGGTAGAGCGCGAGGCCGGCGACGAAGAACGAGGAGACCTGCGACATCGCGAAGAAGTCGAGGACCGGCCACTTGGTGCTCGCCGCGACGATGCCGGCGACCGTCCAGATCGAGCAGAAGGCCACGATCCGCCGGTAGGTCACGCCCCGCCAGACCACGATGGCGAACAGCAGGTAGAAGCGCAGCTCGATCCAGAGCGTCCAGTAGACGGCGTCGACATCCTTGATGCCCAGGCCCTCCTGGAACATCGTCAGGTTGGCGAGCACCTGCTCCGAGGGGAGCGGCTGGCGCACGAGCGGCCACACCGTGACGACCGCGGTGGTGAGCAGGACGGCGAACCAGTACGCGGGGTAGAGCCGGATGACCCGGGAGCGGACGAAGTCGCCCACCGGACGGCCCCAGCTGCTCATGCAGATCACGAAGCCGCTGATCACGAAGAACAGGCAGATGCCGGTCCACAGATAGGCGCCGAGAAAGGAAGCGCGGTGGAACACCTGATCGACCGGCTTGCCCCAGGCACTGTCCTCGGGCTTGGTACCGCCGCCGTAGCCGACGTAGTGGTGGAAGACCACCATCAGCGCGGCCAGGATGCGCAATCCGTCCAGGACCGCGAGACGGCCGCCCTTGGCGGACTTGCGGCCCGAGGAACCTGATCGTTGCCGGGGGAAAATGCTCACGGCAGAAGATAGCGCACACACGTTCAATTGCCCGGTGCAGGCCCGGAGGCGCTCACTCCGGGAGGCTCGGCGGCACGGTCCGGACGACGGCCAGGGACGCCACGGCGGCCGCGAAGCCGAGCAGCGCGCCCGCCGCGACATCTCCCGGGTAGTGCACGCCGGTGTGGACCCGGGAGTAGCCGACCGCGGTCGCCAGCGCGCCGAGCGGCAGCGCCAGCGGTGGCAGCAGCACGCCGACGGCGGTGGCGAAGGCCGTCGCCGAGGCCGTGTGCCCGGACGGGAAGGAGGCCGACTCCGGCATCGCCACCTGCCGGCCGACGGTCACCCTCGCCAGCTCCCGGTCGGGCCGGGGGCGGTGGACCAACTGCTTGCCGACCAGGTTCGCCGCCACCGAGGCCAGCGCCACCGCGCCGACCCCGGCCACCGCCGCCTGCCGGGGGCGGCCGGGCCGCAGAGCGAGCAGGGCGGAGACGGCCAACGAGATCTTCGAGTGGTCGGCGGCCCTGGAGAGCCGGCGCAGCGCGGAGTCGAGCGTCGGGGTGGAGGTGGCGGCGACGGCCGCGTAGACGGCTCCGTCGAGCGCCCGAAGGTCGGTGAGTACGGACGGCGGTACGGACGGCGGTACGGGCGGCGGGGCGGGAGGCGGGGCGGGAGGGGTGGCGTCGTGGTCCGGGTGGTCAGTCACGGGTCGGCCCCTCCTCAGTCGGGTCGGAGCCGGAACCGGAGCTGTCGCCGGCGCCGGGGTCGGAGCGGCCGAACGCGAGGGCGGCCAGCCGGCGCCAGTTCACGGACGGCACGGGGGCGGGGACGCCGGGGCGGTCGCGCGGCACCAGGACCCGCAGGGCCCGCGGGCTCAGCGTGCACACGACCGGGACGGGCATCCGCAGCGTCTCGCCGTCGACCGCCACCGGGATCTCGTCCTCCTCCGCGGTCACCTCCACCCGCCGTGCGGTCAGCGCGGTCAGCCCGGTGGACTGCGTGCCGCGCACGGCCAGGTCCGCGGCCTGGGCCGCGCCCTCCACCCGGATGCCCAGGACGCCGAGCAGGCCGCTGTCGAGCCGGGGCCGGCGGCCGCCGATGCCGAGGTCGTCGGTCGAGCCGTACGGGTTGTTGCTGACCAGCAGCGCCTGCTGGGCGGTGAGCACGGTGGCGTCGGCCCTCACGTCGACCCGCCGTACGCCCTCGCCGACCAGCAGGTCGGGCAGCAGGCCGAGCGCGGTGCCGGCCTTGGCGTCGCGGTACTCGGGGCGCTCCACGACGTCGGCGTACACCCCGAAGGAGACGGTGTTGACGAAGGCCCGGCCCGCGACCTCGCCGAGGTCGACCCGCAGTTCCTCGCCGTCGGTCAGCGCGTCCAGGCAGCGGGAGGGGTCGTCACGGTCGAGGCCGAGGTCCATGGCGAAGTGGTTGCGGGTGCCGGCGGAGATCACCAGGAACGGCAGGCCGTGCTCGGCGGCGACGGCCGCGACCAGCGCCTGGGTGCCGTCGCCGCCCGCCACGCCGAGCAGGTCCGCGCCCTCGGCCACGGCCGTGCGGGCCAGCTCGGCGACGTCGGCGGGGGCGGCGGGGTCGAGCAGGACCACCCGGGCGCCGAGTCCCTCCGCCCGCTCGACGAGCCCGAAGCGGCCGACCTTCCCACCGCCGGACTTCGGGTTCATGATCAGGACCGGTCGCAGCGGCCGGGGCGCGGCACGCCCGCGCATCGGCGGCTCCGGGCGGGCCCGGCGCAGCGCGGCACGGGCGAGGGCCAGCGCGATGCCCCAGACCAGGACGAGGAGCAGGGCCGTCAGCCACAGCTGGTGGTGGGCGAAGAGCACCAGCACCGCGACCGGCGCAGCGATCGCGACGAGCAGCCCGAACACCCGGACCGCGCCCCGGTAGGCCAGGAACCACCAGACGCCGGCGGCCCAGACGACGAGTCCGAGCAGCCCGGCCACGAGCACCAGCAGCCCGCCTTCCCCCAGCGCGAACAGCAGCACCCCGACGGCCCCCGCGGCCGCCAGCAGGGCGCAGCGGGCGAGCAGCGGCGCGCCCGCTCCCCCGGCGTGGTCCGCCGTCCGTGTCCTGTCGATCTCGTCCTCCCGTGCCGCGCCCTGGGGCGTGTCCGTCCCGGGCCCGGTCGGGCCCGGTCGTTGCCAGCAGCCTGCGCACTCCCGCGCCCGGGGGCATCCCGGCGGGCCCGTCCGGGTGACCGGGGCGACGGGTGGCGGGAAGAACGACGGGCGACGGGCGACGGGAAGGACGAGGGCGGGAAAAGCGGTTGTCGGGCCGAGTTGGATGGGGCCATGGGACACAGGGAGAAAGTCACCCCGACGGTGTACGTGTCGGTGGACGTGGAGTCGGACGGGCCGATCCCGGGGCCGTACTCGATGCTGAGCTTCGGGGCCGTGGTGGCCGGATGGCACGACGGGGACGGGTTCCGGCGGCCGCCGGCGGGGGCGGCGGCGTTCTACCGGGAGCTGCGGCCGATCAGCGCGGAGTACGTCCCGGAGGCGCTGGCGGTGTCGGGGCTGAACCGGGCGGCGCTGCAGGCGGACGGGGCCGATCCGGCGGCGGCGATGCGGGAGTTCGGCCGCTGGGTGGAGGGGGTGCGGCGCGGGCCGGGCGGGCAGCGGTACCGGCCGGTGATGGTGGGCTACCCGGCGGTGTACGACTGGCAGTTCCTCTACTGCTACCTGGTGCGGTTCACCGGCTCCAGCCCGTTCGGGCACTCCGGCTGCCTGGATCTGAAGACGCTGTACGCGGCGCGGGCCGGGGTGCCGTTCGCCGGGATCGGCAAGCGGTCGATGCCGCCGGAGCTGCTGCCGGACCTACCTCATACACACCACGCCCTGGACGACGCCCGGGAGCAGGCGGAACTGTTCGCGAACCTCTGGGAGTGGTCCGGACCTACTGGACGTCCGGAGTGGTCCGGGCCTACGGGACGTCCGGAGTGAGGGCGAGGACGGCGAGGTCGTCGGCGAGCAGGCCGGCGTACCGGTGGACGTCCTGGGCCAGGAAGGAGACCACCCGGTCGGGGGCGGTGGTGCCGAGGGCGGCGAGGCGGGGGGCCAGCGGGTAGAAGGCGCCGGCGGTGTCGCGGGCCTCGCTGACGCCGTCGGTGTAGAGCAGGACGGTGTGGCCCGGGGGCAGCGCCACGGCGACCGCCTTGCTGCGCTCGTCGGCGGGGCCGAGGTGGCCGAGGCCGAGCGGGAGCTCGTCGGCGCAGGACACCGGGGTGATGCCGCCCCCGCCGAGGAGCAGCGGGGTGGTGTGACCGCGGTTGACGATCTCGACGCAGTCCGAGCCGGGCCGGTACTGGAGCAGGACGGCGGTGACGAACAGCTCGTCGTCGCCGCGGTCGGCGGCGTCGCGCAGCACCGCGCGGTCCAGCTGGTCGGCGAGTTCGACCAGCCCGGGGGTGTCGTACGCGGCCGCCCGGAACGCGCCGAGGACGTCGGCGACGGTGCGGACCGCGCCCAGGCCCTTGCCCCGGACGTCGCCGAGCAGCACCCGCACGCCGAAGCGGGTGTCGCAGACCTCGTACAGGTCGCCGCCGACCAGCACGTCGGCCTGGGCCGGGCGGTAGAGGCCGGCCACCCGCAGCCCGCCGGCCCGCTCCGGCACCGGACGCAGCACCGTGCGCTGCAGGGTCTCGGCGACCGTACGGGCCTGGAGCAGGTTGCGGTTCTGCCGGGTGCGCTGCCAGGACAGCGCGGTGCCCATGACGCCGGAGAGCAGGGTGGCGATGTAGACCCAGACGTGGTGCTGCTCGTTGACGTGGTCCGCGCGCAGCGCCAGGCCGAGCTGGAGTGCCAGGGAGCCGGCCGTCGTGACGGCGGTCAGCACGGGGCCGTAGCTGAAGGCGGCCACCACGGGCAGCGCGGTGAGCAGGAAGCCGGCGGCGACGGCGTCCGGGACGACGGCCTCGGCGACCAGGTCCAGCACCAGCAGGAGCACCGGCAGCCAGGGCACCCAGCGCGGAACCCTGGGCTCCAGCGCCGCGGGGCGCGGCGGGCGGGGTGCTGTGCGCACGGTGGGACCTCCTGGCAGGTGGCCGTTCCGGGTGATCGGTCCGGATTGGCCGCTTTCGTCCCTCCATGCTCTCCCACGAACGGCCCAGCCACGAACGGCCGAACGTCCCGGTCCCCGGGGCCGGAGGAGCCAAATCCCCCGGCCCCGGGGACCGCGCGTCACCGGTTGGTCACCGGACGGTCACCGGCAGGGTCTCGTAGCCGCGCAGCACCAGGCGGTCGCGCCGGGTCGGGACGCCGCCCGGGGCGAGCCGCGGGAAGCGGTCGAGCAGGGCGGGCACCGCGACCTCGGCCTCCAGCCGGGCCAGCTGGGAGCCCAGGCAGAAGTGGGTGCCGCCGCCGAAGCTGAGCGGCTGGCTGTCGGTGCGGGTCGGGTCGAACACCTCGGGGCGCTCGTACCGGGCCGGGTCGTGGTTGGCCGAGCCGATCAGCAGGGTCACCGCGTGGCCGGGTGGGATCGGCAGGCCCTCGACGCTCAGGCCCTCCTCCAGCGCGACCCGGCCGGTGGCCTGCACCGGGGAGTCGAAGCGCAGCACCTCGTCGGTGAACCCGGCCGGGGTGATCGCGCCGCTGCGCAGCCCGGCGGCCGCCTCGGGGTGGCGGAACAGCAGGGCCAGGCCGTTGCCGAGCAGGTTGGTGGTGGTCTCGAAGCCGGCCACCAGCAGCAGGACCAGGTTGGCCAGCAGCTCCTCGGCGGAGAGCCGCTCGTCGTCCGCGGCGGCGATCCGGGCCAGGTCGGTGACCAGGTCGTCCTGCGGCCTGGCCAGCCGCTCGGCGGCCAGCTCGGTGAAGTAGCGGGCCAGCTCGTCGGCGGCCTCGTCGGCGGCGGCCAGCTCGTCCAGGTCCTGGATGATCTCCAGCGCGACGGTCAGGTCGGAGGCGAGGTCGCGGAAGCGGTAGCGGTCCTGCTCGGGGACGCCGAGCAGCTCGCAGATCACCCCGACCGGCAGCCGGAAGGCGAAGGCGTCCATGAAGTCCACCGGCGAGCCGTCGGCGCCCTGCTCGGCCATGCCGTCCAGCAGCCGGTCGACCGCCGTCTCCACGGCCGGGCGCAGCGCGGCGACCCGGCGGGCGGTGAACACCGAGGCGATCAGCGAGCGGACCCGGGGCTGGTCGGGGGCGTTGCGCTGGAGGATCGAGCGGCCGAACAGGGCCAGCGAGGAGTGCACGGCGTACTCGGGGGCCAGTCCGGCCATCATCTCGGCGGTCGCCACCCCGAAGGCGGGCGTGCGCAGCACCTTGTTGACCGCCGTGTAGCCGCTCACCACGAACATGCCGTCCCCGGCCGGGGCCACCGGGCCCAGCTCGCGGGCCCTGGCGTACAGCGGGTACGGATCGGTCCTGACCTCCGTGGTCATCAGCTGTTCGATGATCGCCGCGCCGTCCATGCGGTGCTCCCCTCCCGAGATCACGCTTCCTGTCCGGTCAACCGCCGTCGTGCGCGGCGGAGTTCCCGTACCCACCGGAATCGCGCGGCGGACGGGGCGGGCCGATGCGTGCGGCGGGGCGGGGCGGGCCGTTGTGCGCGGCGGGGCGGGGCGGGCGCGGGCGGCTCGGTAGGGTGGCCGGCATGGAGATCTGGATCAACCCGCGGTGCGGCAAGTGCCGGTCCGCGCTCGGCGAGCTGGACGGCGCCGGAGTCGAGTACACCGTACGCCGCTACCTGGAGCAGCCGCCCACCGCGGCCGAGCTGGTACAGGTGCTGGAGCGTCTCGGCCTGGAGCCGTGGGACATCACCCGCACCGACGAGCAGGTCGCGAAGGACCTGGGGATGAAGGGCTGGCTCCGGGAGGCGGGTGAGCGCGACCGCTGGATCGCGGCGATGGCCGAGCACCCGATCCTGATCCAGCGCCCGATCATCACCGCGGACGACGGGCACGCCGTCGTGGCCCGCACCCCCGAGGCCCTCAAGTCCGTCCTGCCGTAGGGGCCTTGCGGCCGGATCGGCCGGTCAGTGGACCTGGATCCGCTCCACCGGCCGACCCGGGTGCCAGTTGTGCACGAGCAGGTGGTCGCCCTCCACGGAGGTGTGCACCACCTGGTCGAGCTCCAGCCGGAACGCGTGGAACGGGCCGGGCGGCGCCTCGGGCAGATCGGCGGCGAAGGCGGCGAGTTCGGTCTCGTCGGTGACCTCCACCGCCCTGCCGGAGACCTTGGAGTCCCCGCCGGCCATGGTCTCGTCCCCCGGGTGCGCGTGCAGTGCGAAGCGGGCGTCGCGCTGGAGGTCACGCGCCTTGACCGCGCCGTACATCGACCCGATCCACAGGTCGGCGCCGACGAACTCGACCTCCGTGCCGCTGACCCGGGGCGATCCGTCCTTGCGCAGCGTCGCCATGACGTGGTGCTTGTTCGCCTCGAACCGGGCCCGGACCAGGGGCGCCAGATCGGGGGCCTCGTGCTCGAAATCCTGCCAGGTAGCCATGGCGCCAGTCTGGCACCCGGCACCGACGGCCGCCGTGCGCGGACGACCGGACGGGCGGGGACGACCGGACGGGCGGGGGCCGGGCCGTTGTCGGTGGCCGGTGCCACACTGGCCGGGTGACCACCACGACCACGTACATCGCCTTCCTGCGGGCCGTCAACGTCGGCGGCCGGACGGTGCGGATGGAGCGGCTGCGGGCGCTGTTCGCCGAGCTCGGCCTGGGGAACGTCCGCTCCTACATCCAGAGCGGCAACGTCTTCTTCACCACCGACGAGCCGGACCGCGCGGCGCTGACCGCGCGGATCGAGGAGCACCTGGAGCAGGCGCTCGGGTACCCGGTGCCGGCGCTGCTGCGGACGGTGGACGAGGTGGCCGGGCTGCTCGCCGCCGAGCCCTTCCGGGGCGTCGAGGTGACACCGGACGTCCGGCTGGTCGTCGCCTTCCTCTCCGAGCCGCTGCCGGGCGAATTCGCCTTCCCGTACCGCTCGCCGAAGGGCGACGTCGAGGTGCTCGGCGCCGACCCGGGGTCCGCGTACGTGGTGATCCACCTCCGGGACGGCAAGTGGGTCACCAAGGACATGTTCGGCAAGGCCTACCGGGGCACGGTCACCTCCCGGTTCCTGCACACCACGGAGAAGATCCTGGCCGCCGCCCGCAAGGCCTGATGGCCCGTACGGCCCGTACGGCGCCCCGGAACGGACCGGGCGGCACGGCCCGGAGCACCCCGCCCGGGCGGCCCGGAACGTGCGGAACCGCCCGGCCGGAAGGGGCGTCTGGACTGCCGTGACGTACGAACCCCGCACCCGTGCACGGCGTGTTCTGGACAGCCTGAGTCGGCCGCGCCGACAATTTGGCCATGACGACTCCTGAGCTCCCCACCGGCGCGGCCGGTCCGACCGGCGCGGTCCGACCCTCCGACGCCGAGCGGGACGAGGCGCTCGGGGTGCTGCGGGACGGCGCGGGCAGCGGGCGGCTCTCGCACGACACCTTCCTCGGCCGGATGGACATCGTCCTGCAGGCCACCAGCCGCGGCGAGTTGGACGCGGCGGTGGCCGGGCTGCCCACCGGCGGGCCGGTCGAGCGCTTCGTGCTGCGCACGGTCGGGCGGGCGTCCGCCTTCGGCGACCGGCTGGGCCGGGCCTGGCGCACCGAGCGGCTGCCGGGGCTGAGCCTGCCGCAGGCCGGGGCCGGGCAGTTGACGATCGGCCGGATCCCCGGTTCGGGACTGCGGCTGCACGACGCCTCGGTGTCCCGGCGCCACGCCGAACTGCGGCACGAGCAGGGCGGCTGGGTGCTGTACGACCTCGGCTCGACCAACGGCACCCATGTGAACGGGCGCCGGATAGCGGGCGGCGTACGGGTCGGCCCGGGCGACCAGGTGCGGTTCGGGAACCTGGAGTTCCGGCTCGCCGCGTTCTGACCGGCGTTCCGCGCCCGCGCTCCCGGTCAGTGCGGGAACTGCCGGGGCGGTCGCAGGCGCGGCAGCTCGTCCTGGAACTCGGCGATCACGGTGGCGATCTGGCGGGTCACCACGGTGTGCTCCAGCCGGTCCAGGTACCGGTTCTCGGCGGCCAGCGCCTCGACCGTGACGCCGAAGTAGAGCGTCATCAGCGGGTTGACGAAGAGCTGCGCGTCCTTGGTCCGCTCGGTGAAGCGGACGTCGCCGAACTCGCCGCGCAGCGCCGCCGCCACCGAGCCGTTGACGATGCTGGGGTGGTCCGGGAAGGCGGCCCTGGCGTGCTCGACGGCGTCCAGGTAGAGCACGCCCTCCCGGCTGTCGCGCGGGATGGAGAAGGCGCCGAGGTAGCCGCCGGCCCGGTCGATCGCGGCGAGGTTCTCCAGCACCAGGGAGTGGTTGACGCCGTGGTAGGCGTCGATGCCGAAGCCGAGGCAGGCGACCAGCCGCTCGGGCACCTCGGACAGGCCGGCCACCGCGCCCAGGCTCGCCATGTCCTCCTCGGGGGTGCCGAGTCCGGCCTCGTCGCCGCGCATCAGGATGTCGGTGCCGCCGTCGACCAGCAGGATCGCGTCCACGCCCAGGCGGGCGACCAGCGCGCGGTAGGCCTCGCGCAGCGGCTGCACGCCCACCGTCGGGAAGGCCCACACGGTGTCGGGCATCCCGTGCCGGTTCAGCCAGCGGGCCAGGGTGCGCTCCGGGAAGTAGCCCTCGGGGGCGGCGGTGTCCGGACCGATCCGGGCCACGTCGGGCTCCGCCCAGACGTCGAGGGGCAGGCCGTAGAGGTGGGTGAAGGAGAGGTTGGCCAGGTGCACCTCCTTGCCCGCGGCCCGCAGGGCGAGGGCGATCGGCAGCCCCGCGTACACGTCGAAGCCGCCGCCGGCTCCGGCGATCAGGATGCGCTCGGCGGCCAGCAGCCGGGTGATCAGCGGGGGTTGCAGCAGAGAAGTCACCGGCGGACGGTAGCAGGGCGGTGCAGGGACGGCGGGGCCGGAGGCCCGGGCGTCGCACCGGAGGCCCGGGCGTTGTCGGTGGCGGGTGCGAGGATGCGGGCATGACCGAGGAGACGGTTCCCACCCCCGACGTGCTGCGCGAAGCCCAGGAGCGGGCCCGCGAGTTGATCCGGTGCGGCTTCCAGGAGCCGGACGAGATGGCCGAGTCCCTGGTCGAGCACCTCGACGACCGGGGGCTGACGCAGGAGGAGGCGGAGCGGATCCTCGCCCCGCTGTGGACCGAGCGGCTGGCCGAGCAGGCGGCCTGGCCGGAGACCACCGACGTGGACCGGCTGGCGGACGCCTTCGACGCGCTGGAGGACCGGGGCATCGTCGCGGCGATGGACTTCACCTGCTGCGCGGGCTGCGGCTACGCGGAGATCGGCGGCGAGGCCGGGACGGACTCGGTCGGCTTCGTCTTCTTCCACCAGCAGGACACCGAGGCGGCGGCCGCCGGGCGGGGGCTGATGCTGCGCTACGGCGGGTTCCGCGCCGGGGAGGAGACGGCCGAGGTGTCGGAGCGCCGGACGGTGGAGGTCGGGCGGGCGGTGGTCGCCGCGCTGGAGGCGGTCGGGCTTCCGGCGGAGTGGGACGGCTCGCCGCACACGGCGATCCGGGTCGCCCCGATGGAGTGGCTCAACCGCCTGCCGGGGTAGGCGCGGTAGCGCTTTGTCGTGCCGGGGCGGTCAGTCCCGCTCGATGTGCACTTCGGCGTAGTGGTCGTCCTTGTTCGTCTTGCGCAGGGTGATCCTGACGCCGCCGACGGAGGTCTCGGAGTCCTTGGTGGCGGTCTTCCTGTCGTCGCCGACGGTCACCTCGGCCGAGTTGTCACCGATGTGGCCGACGGTCATCCGCATCGGGTTGTCGCCGCCGAAGACCTTGACGGTCTTGGTGCCGTCGGCCTTGTCGGTCTTGATGCCGACGGTGCACTTGTGATCGTCCAGGCAGAGGGCCACGCCGCCCTCGCAGGCGGTCAGTCCGGCGCCGAGCACCAGGACGGCGCCGGCGGCGAGGAACGCGGGGCCGCGTCGGAAGCGGGTCCCGAGGCGGGTCCCGGGGCGGGTGCGGTGCGGGCCGGGTGTGCTGCGCGCTGTGGTCATGCGGTCGACGGTAGTGCGGCGGGTACGGCCCGCCATCAGCCGTCGGCGTGACGCCTCCCCTGGTGCGGCCCGGAGCGGCCGGGGCGGCCCGACCCCGAGGGCGGTGGGTCGAATCCCCTAGGGGGCATGGGGAGTTGAGAGCTCCCCCGCGCTGGGGACCGACTCGGCATATGCCGCAGTCCCCTGCCTCCGGCTCATGCCACGCGCGTAGATCAAAGGCCCGCGAAGAGCCCCGGAGTCAGTCCGCGATGCGCCCCAGGCCGTCGAGGCCGAGGTCGTCGAGGCCGAGGCCGGCGCCGGCGGCCGGACCGTCCGGCGGGCCCCACAGCGGCGAGGTGCAGCGCTGGTAGGTCGCGTGCCAGTGCGGCCAGTTGCGGGCCACGTCGTCGTCGCACTCGGCCAGCAGCCGCTCGACCAGCTCGGGCTCCACGCCCTCCAGGAGCCAGGCCAGCGCGTCCGCCGTGCCGGGGCCGTCGGCCAGGCGCAGCAGGTCCAGCAGCTCGCCCAGCCCGCCGAGCCGGGAGCCGTCGGCGATCACCCGCTCCATCCGGGGCAGCAACTGCCGCTCCTCGATCCGCAGGTGGGTCTCCAGCCGGGCCGCGAGGTCCTCCATCGCGTACGCGACCGGCCAGGCGCTGCCGGTGTCCCGGCTGGCGATCCGCACCAGCGTGGTGACCCGGGTGAAGGAGTGGTCCAGGTTGTGGTGGTCGTCCTCCAGCCAGTTGAGCAGCAGCCGCAGCTCGGGCGCGAAGCGGCGCACGATCGGCCACAGCCGGGTGTCCTGCTGCTCGTGGTGGCAGGTGAGCATCGCGGTGATGAAGTTCCAGTGCCGTAGCAGGGCCTCGCCCTTGTGGTCCTCGTCGGGCTGGAGCAGCCGCAGCGCGTTGGGCAGCCGGGCGAGGTCCCGGCGCAGCGCGGCGTGCACCAGGCGGAGCCCGGAGAACCGCAGGACGGCCGGCTCGTCGGCCGCGGCCCGTCCGTACGCGTCCGCGCCCAGCGAGGCGGCTGCGGACTTGCCCTGCGCGGGCACGGTGGGGACGGGCTGGGGCACCAGGTGGATCGGCATGGCACTCTCTTCACGGCTTGGGGCACGGCGGGTGGCGGCGGCCGGTGGAGGACCGCCCCAGCCAAGGTGCTCGCAGTCGATCAGAAGCGAATCAATGTCCGATTGACGCGCAGGTCACGGGCCTGCGGACGGGCGGCGCGACCTGCTCGGAGCTGCCGGAAAGCAGGACCGCCGGCGTCGGGAGCGCGAACGCGTCCCGGCACCGGCGGTACGGGTGAGAGCAGTGCGGCAGTCCGAGCAGTGCGGCAGCAGCACGGGCAGTGCAACAGCAGAGCGGGCAGTGCGGGCAGCCGAAGGGCGGGCCCTCAGTCGGCCGCCGGCCCCGCCAGGTGGGCGGAGAGCCACACCAGGGTGTCCGGGATCATCTTCTTGAAGTCCGAGGTCAGGTGCTTGCCGCCGGGCTGCTCGTGGTACTGGAGGCTCACCGGCGGGACCGCCTTGTCCACCCAGCTCTTGACCACCTTGGTCTCGTACGGGTTGGCGCCGCCCGCGGTCACCAGCATGCTCACCTCGGCCTTGCCCTGGGCGACCAGCACGTCCGGGTTGTTGGCGGCCCGCTCCGCGTCGTGGCCCTTCCACAGCCCCGAGTCCGGTATGAAGTAGCCGTCGATCGGCACCGCGGCCTTGTAGACCTGCGGGTACTGGAGGGCGAGCTTGGCACTGCAGAAGCCGCCGGTGGAGGCGCCCATGACGCCCCAGCCGTCGCGGCCCTTCACGGTGCGGAAGTTGGCGCGGACGAAGTCCGGGAGGTCCTCGGCCATCCAGGTGGCCATCTTGGGCTGGCCCGGGATGTCGGAGCAGTCCAGCGCGTTCTTCTCGTCGCTGTTGAAGTTCTGCACCGGCATGATCATGATGAACGGGTGGGACTTGCCCTCCTTGACCAGCCGCTCGTTCTCCTCCTGGATCGGCAGCTGGTTGTCGGTCCAGGTGTTGTAGCCGTTGCTCTGGCCGCCCGCGAACAGGGTCAGCACCGGGAAGCCGGTCTTGGCGAACTTGGGGTCGTTGTACTCGGGCGGCAGCCAGACCCAGACCTGGCCGGTGACGCCGGACTTGGCGCCGGTCACCTTGGTCATCATGATCGGGCCGGCGCCGGTGTCCCGGACCTTGTTGAGGGCGGCGGCGGGCCCGGTGGGCATCAGCACCTTGCCGGAGGAGGCCGCGGTGGCGGTGCCGGTCGCGGCCGGGCTGGTGCCGCCGGCGCTCGGACTGCCCGCCGAGCTGCTGCCGCCGGCCGGGGTGGCGTTCTTGGCGCTGTCCCCCTTCCCACCGCCGGAACTCCCGCAGGCCGCGAGCGAGGCGGCCAGGGCGAGCACGGCGGCGCCGGACAGGACGGCGCGGGAACGGGACGACTGCCTAAGCACGGTGAGGACTCTCCGACCGATGTCGCGCCCGGTCCGTCTGACCGGGCGGCGGCCCCCCGGTGGGGCCGGACAGACCGGGGGCACAGCGCTGGTGCGTCCCCCGGAGCGATGGCGCGCCGCCCCTCGCGGGGGTGCGCCTTCCTGCGATCTTATGACGTGGGCCCGGGTGGCCCGGTTGCGCGGTGGCCACCGGAAATCCAATGTTTGTTCGCGATCGGGTAAAGGCCTTCACCACTCCCCCCGGTCGGCGGGGGTCGGATGGCGGGGGTGGCCGCCGGGCTCCCGCCGAGCCGTCCGGATTTCGGCGGCTTTGACCAGTGACGGCGGGCCGCCGGTCCGCGACGATCTCCAGGGCACGCCCGGGGCCGACCGGGAACAGTCATCGAGGAGGGTGCCATGAACCAGCGGATCGCCGTCGTCACCGGAGCCGGGAGCGGCGTCGGCCGCGCCGTGGCGGTCGAACTGGCCGCGGACGGCTGGCGGACGGTGCTGGCCGGCCGGCGGCCCGGACCGCTGCGGGAGACCGCCCGGCTCTGCGCCGCCCCGGCCGACGTGGTGCCGGCCGACGTCACCGACCCGGAGGCGGTGGACGCGCTGTTCGCCGCGGCCGCCGGGCGTCACGGCCGGGTGGACCTGCTGTTCAACAACGCCGGCGCCTTCGGCCCGGCCGTCCCGCTGGAGGAGCTGTCGGTCGAGGACTGGCGGGCCGTCGTCGACCTCAACCTGACCGGCGCCTTCCTCTGCGCCCGGGCCGCGTTCCGGCAGATGAAGGCGCAGGACCCGCGGGGCGGCCGGATCATCAACAACGGTTCGATCTCCGCGCACGTCCCGCGCCCGCACTCGATCGCCTACACCGCGACCAAGCACGCCGTCACCGGCCTGACCAAGTCGCTGTCGCTGGACGGCCGCCCGTACCGGATCGCCTGCGGGCAGATCGACATCGGCAACGCGGCGACCGACATGACGGCGGCGATGGGCGCGGGCGTGCGTCAGGCGGACGGCCGGATCGCCCCCGAGCCGACCATGGACGTGGCCGACGTGGCGCGCACCGTGCGGCACATGGCCGGGCTGCCGCTGGAGGCCAATGTGCAGTTCGCCACCGTGCTGGCGACGGCCATGCCGTACATCGGGCGGGGGTGACGGACGGCCGCGCCGCCCGCCTCCCGGCCGCCCTCGCGGGGGATCCCCGCCGGAACGGGCCGACGGGGATCCGGAGCGGGCCGGGGCCCGCGGCTCACGGCCGCCAGGTGTCGTTCAGCGCGACGGTCCCGCCCGAGGGCACCGTCGCCGTCCGGTTGGCGCCGGACTCCCAGGTGACCGCGCCGCTCGCGTCCTTGCGGACGTACTTGTACTGGAAGGACGTGCCGGCCGGCAGCGACAGCGCCAGCGACCAGACCGGGTAGCCGGCCGAGGAGAGCGGCAGGGCCTTCGCCGGGTCCCAGGCGCCGAGCGCCGCGGCGTCGCCGACGACGTAGATGTTCTGCCCGACCGAGGTGGTCGCGTTGACGTTGAACGAGGCGCCGGAGACGCTCGCGCCGGACTGGACGTACAGCGCGACCGCGTCGCCGGCGCCGACCGTCGCGGTGAACTGCCCGTTGGCGCCCACCTGGTACGTCGGGCCGGTGCAGCCGCCGCCGGACTGCGGGTCGCCGTGCTGGACGTCGCAGTAGGTGCCGGCCGGCAGCCCGGTCTGGAAGGTCCGGGTGATCGCGCCGCCCTCGTGGTTGATCGCGACGTAGCCCCTGTTGCCGCGTCCGAAGGCGATCGCGTTGCCGCCGTTGGACCACCAGTCGGTCACTCCGGTGCCCGCCACCGCGTTGCGGAAGCCGACCATGTTGGCGACCTGCCGCCAGGCGTGGGTGCAGTTCCAGCCGTCCTGGTAGCAGGCGTTGACGGTGCCGCCGTTCGGCGGGCCGTCGTCCTTGTTGGCGAAGGAGTAGCCGGAGTGGATGTTGGGGGCGCCGTACGGCGAGGCCAGCAGGAAGACGTTGGCCAGCGTGTAGGTGTTGCCGTAGGTGTAGTTGAGGGTGGAGCCGTTGCGCTCGGTGTCCCAGTTGTCGACGAAGGCGCGCGCCTGCCCGCTCGGCAGGTAGCCCCAGGAGGCGCCCCAGCCGCTGAGGTTGGCGAGCTTGTCGGTGGTGAACATCCGCTTGAGGTCCGTGCCGACCCGGAACTCGTCCACGTCGCCGGTGCCGGTGTACTCGGTGGGCTGGACCGGCTCGCCGGCGCCGTGGATGACCTCCTGGACCCAGTAGGCCGCGGGGTTGGCCATCCTGGCCTTGATCGCCGCGAGGTCGGCGGCGGCGATGTGCTTGGCGGCGTCGATCCGGTAGCCGTCGACGCCGAGCGAGGCGAGGTCGTCCAGGTAGTGCGCGATGGTGGTCTGGACGTACGCGCTGCCGGTGTTCAGGTCGGAGAGGTTCTCCAGCTCGCAGTTCTGGACGTTGCCGCGGTCCTGGTAGTTGGTGATCGGCTGGCGGCAGGTGTGGAAGTCCTGGTCCTGGTACGTGCCGGGGTAGGTGTACTTGGTGTACGCGGTACCGCCGGTGCCGGTGCCGGAGCCCGCCGACATGTGGTTGACCACCGCGTCGGCGATCACCTTGACGCCGGCCGTGTGGCAGGCGGCGACCATGTTCTTGAAGGACGTGCGGTCGCCGAGCCGTCCGGCGATCCGGTAGCTGACCGGCTGGTAGGAGGTCCACCACTGCGCGCCCTGGATGTGCTCCTGCGGCGGGGAGACCTCGACGAAGCCGTAGCCCTTGGGGCCGAGGGTGGAGGTGCAGGCCTGGGCGACGGAGTCGAAGCGCCACTCGAAGAGGGTGGCGGTGACGTCCTTGCCGTTGTTGGCCGGCGGGGCGGCCTGGGCGGCGGGGGCGCCCAGGGAGGTGCCGAGCGAGAGCGCGAGCGCCGCCGAGGCGGCGAGCGCGCCGGCCGCGCGGGCGGGCCGGCGGGTGGCCCTGGGGGTCCTCCCGGCCGAAGGCAGGGGGAGGGTGGGGGCGGTGGTGACCACGTCGTCTCCTGAGGGGGTGGCTGGGGTGGGGCAGCCGGAGGTGAGGCCTGCAGGAAGTTTCTGCAACTTGCCGGAAACTTGCAGCGCCGAACCTAGAGGCGCCCGCGAGGGCCGTCAAGACCTCGGCCGAAACCCCGGACGGCACGACAAGGGCCCGGCGGCCGTAGCCGCCGGGCCCCTCACCTGTCCTGGTTCACCGGCCCTTCAGGAGCCGGCCCGGGGTCAGCCGGTCTGGACGGAGGTGTCGTCGATCACGAAGCTGGTCTGGAGCGAGGCGTCCTCGGTCCCGGCGAACTTCACGGTGACCGTCTGGCCCGCGTAGGCCGACAGGTCGAAGGTGCGCTGCTGGTAGCCGGCCGCGGCGTCCACGTTGGAGTAGGTCTTCAGCGTGGTGCCGTTGACCGAGACGGTCAGCTTGTCGTACGCGGTGGTGCCCGACTCGGCGGTGTCGATGTGCAGCCAGAAGCTCAGCGTCGCCTTGCAGCCCGACGGGATGCTCACCGTCTGCGACAGCGAGTCCGAGTGGGTCGAGCCGTAGCCGTTCATCCACGCCTTCCAGGAGCCGCCGTGGGCCGCCTGCGAAGAGCTGTTGTCCACCACGCCGCTGGACGCCGTCCACGGGGTGGCGGTGCCGGTCTCGAAGCCCGCGTTGCCCAGCAGCTGCGCCGGGGTGCAGCTGCCGCCACCGGTGGAGACGGTCCAGGTGAAGCTGGTGCTGCCGGTCTTGCCGGCCGCGTCCTTCGCCGTGACGGTCACGTTGTAGGTGCCCGCGGTGGAGGCGGTACCGGTGATCGCGCCGGAGGAGGAGATCGACAGCCCGGTGGGCAGGCCGGTCGCGGTGTAGGTCAGCGGGGCGGTGCCGCCGGTGGCGCTGACCTGGAGGTTCACCGCACCGCCGACGGCGGTGGACTGGTTGCCCGGGTTGGTGACGGTGACGCCGCCGCTGGGCGCGGTGCCGACGTTGACGCCCGCCCAGGCGGTGCTGACCGCGGTCAGCTCGGCGCTGCCGGCGCCGTACAGGTCGGTGGCCGCCTTCTCCGTCGCGACGCGCGCCGCGGCGTAGTTGGTGCTGGAGGTCATGTAGGTGGTCAGCGCGCGGTACCAGACGGCCGCGGCCTTGTCCCGGCCGATGCCGGTGACCGTGATGTTGCCCTGGGTCGGCGAGTCGTAGCTGACGCCGTTGATGACCTTCGCGCCGCTGCCCTCGGACAGCAGGTAGAAGAAGTGGTTGGCGACGCCGGAGGAGTAGTGGACGTCCTTGTTGCCGACGGTCGAGGACCAGTAGTCGGCCGAGGCACCGTCCTTGGACGGCTTGTCCATGTAGCGCAGCGGGGTGCCGTCGCCGTTGATGTTGATCAACTCACCGATCAGGTAATCGGGGTTGTCGGTGGGGATGTTGGCGGAGAACTCGACCATGGTGCCGAAGATGTCCGAGGTGGCCTCGTTGAGGCCGCCGGACTCGCCGGAGTAGGTCAGGTTGGCGGTGGCCGCGGTGACGCCGTGGCTCATCTCGTGGCCCGCGACGTCCAGCTCGGTGAGCGGCGCGGTGTTGTTGCTGCCGTCGCCGTACGTCATGCAGAAGCAGGAGTCGTCCCAGAACGCGTTCACGTAGTTGTTGCCGTAGTGGACGCGGCTGTAGGCGCCGACACCGTCGTTGCGGATGCCGTTGCGGCCGAAGGTGTTCTTGTAGTAGTCCCAGGTGGCCGCGACGCCGAAGTGGGCGTCGACCGCGGCGGACTCGCCGTTGTTGACGGTGCCGTCGCCCCAGGTGTCGGTCGCCTTGCTGTACAGCGTGCCGGTGCCCGAGGTCCCGTGGTTCAGGTTGGTGGTGTACATCCCACCGCGGGTGGTGTCCTTCATCTGGAACGCCGAGCCCGACTGGGTCGTGCCGATGGTGACGTTGCCGACGAAGACGCCCTTGCCGGAGCCGGTCTCGATGCCGTCCCACTGCTGGATGACCTGGCCGCTGGTGGCGTCGGTGACGACGTGCATCTTGCTCGGGGTGCCGTCCGACTTGGTGGAGGAGACGACGGTCTCCCAGGCCAGCCGGGGGCTGTTGTCCCCGGCCCAGACCACCAGGCGCGGCGCGGTGTCGACCGCGGTGCCCGACTCGGCGGCGAGCGCGGCGCTCTGCGCGGCCGGCGCGGCCAGCTTCGGCGTGGTGCTCACACCGCTCAGCGAGGCGGTGCTGGCCCGGTCAACGCTCTTGGTCGCACCGGTGGGCGCCTGGTGCACCACCAGGTCCCCACCCAGGACGGGCAGTCCGTCGAGGGTGCGCTCGTACCGCAGGTGGCGGGTGCCGTCCGCGTCCTGGATGACGTCCCTGGTGACCAGCTTCTCGGTGCCGCTCAGGCCCAGGGTCTGGGCGAGGGAGGCGGTCTGCTGGTTCGCGACGGAGATCAGCTGGGCGCGGCTCGCCTGCTGGGCCGCGACGGCGGCCGGCGCGTCCGGCGTGGCCGCCTGGGCGATCACCGGCATGCCGGTGACCAGCAGCGCGGTGGAGGCGGCCATGACAACCGCCGCCTTCCGGGCGTGAGCGTAACGGGACATGCGGACTCCTTTTCCGACCGGCGCTGGGTCGCGCACGGTGGAGAGAAACCTGAGCCGCGGTTGCGGCGCAGTGGGGGCCCCCGCCGGGTGCGACGGGAGTGCGGATGCGTTGCTCACAACTCGTTTGCAGGGTCGGGACGCGCTGCACCTGAACTGGAACAGCTGCACCGGGGGGTGGGGTCCCCTCGTCTACAGCCGGGGGAATCGTGGCAGCTACCGAGCGGTTAATGACAGATGCATGCCACGGATTGGCCGATTCATTACCGAAACCGTATGCAGGACGGTTCGTCAGTTGTGTTACCCCGTGGCGAACTCGTGAACACGGTTTTCATGCCCCGGACAAAGTTCGATCACTGCCGACGGTCGGTGACCAGCACTCAGGTCCGGTTCTCCCCGCGGAGAGCGGCCGCCAGCGCCAGGCAGACCCGGCACATCACAGTTCCGGCCGTGCCATCAACGGTTTCCGGCCATTGTGCGTCCGGAACGGAACCTTGCCGTCCCCGAACCGGAGCCGGGCCCCGCACCACCTGAACAGTGGTACGGAGCCCGGGAGTTGTCGCAGTGTACGAATCAGTGTTGGACGAACACCGCCACGGTGCGGCCCGGCACGGTGAAGGTGCCGGTCGCGGCGTCGAAGCCGGACCGCTGCACCACCCGGTCCGCCCCGCCCGCCTGGACGGGGTGCAGCGCCTGGCCGGTGCCCCGCAGGGCCGGCACGGTCTGCGCCTGCGCCGCGGGGGTGGCGTTGAAGACCACCGTGATGCCCTTCTCCGCCCCCGGCAGCCCGGTGCCGTCCAGGTGCAGGGTGATCACCCCGGGCGTCTCACCGGCGGTGCCGGAGAGCGGGTAGGAGAGCCGCTGCTGGACGGCGGCCAGGCTCGGCAGCGAGAACAGCGGCGAGGACCGCTTGATCCGCAGGAACTCCTGGTACTGCGCCGAGGCCGCCCGGATGTCGGCCGCCCCCACCGTCAGCTTCGGGTTCGCCAGCAGGGACCGCGCGGCCGGCCACTGCTCCTGGTTGTCCTTCGCCATCGGCAGGCCGCGGCCCCAGCCGTTGCCGTCCGCGGCGTCCCAGTGGATCGCGTTGAACCAGTCCCCCGAGTCGTAGGAGTTGGAGTCGAGCGACTTGGAGCGCAACAGGTCGCTGCCGGCCTGGGCGAAGCCCGCGCCCTGGGTGAGCGCGGTCAGCGAGAGCGCGAGCGCCTGCATCCGGGCCCGGTCGGCGGGCGCGGTGCCGGTCGGCAGCTTGTACGCGAGGGCGTCGAAGAGATCGGTGTTGTCGTGGGCGTCCACGTACTCCACCGCCTCGCCGGGCTTCGCCGCGTACCCGGTCGGGGCGCCGTTGTAGTCGACCTGGGCGCCGGTGACGGACTTTCCGGAGCTGTCGGTGAAGGAGTAGCCGGCCAGGTTGCCGGTCAGCCCGACCTTCAGCTGGTCCATCCCGTGCAGCAGCCGGGCCTTCTGCTCCTCCGGGGTGCCGTTCGCGGCCGAGCCGTTCGGGTCCGTGAACAGACCCGAGGCGAAGCCCTGCTGCGGGGCGGAGTTCAGCATGAAGTTGCCGCCGCGGGCGGCGTCCCGGATCCGGTCGTCGAAGGTGGCGATCCCGGTGCCGGCCATGTTGGCCTGGGTGGCCTGCTCGAACCGGGCGTTGTCGGCGACCGCGCCGAAGTTCCAGCCCTCGCCGTACAGGAAGACGTTCTTCCCGTCCACGCCGTCCGAGTCCGGCGTCATCCTCCGCAGCGCGGACTGCACGTCCAGCATGGTGGACTTCGGGTCCAGGCCCATCAGGTCGAAGCGGAATCCGTCCACCTTGTACTCGCGCGCCCACAGCGTCACCGAGTCGACCACCAGCCGGTTCATCATGGCGTGCTCGGGCGCGGTGTCGGCGCAGCAGCTGTCCGTCGTCACCTTGCCGTCGGCGTCGAGCCGCTGGTAGTAGCCGGGGACCACCTTGTCCAGCACCGAGTGCTCGGCCTGGCCCGCGGCCGCGGTGTGGTTGTAGACCACGTCGAGCACCACCCGCAGCCCGGCCGCGTGCATCGCCTGCACCATCTGCCGGAACTGCACGGTGCGCGCCGTCCCCCCGGGGTCGGTGGCGTAGGAGCCCTCCGGCACGTTGTAGTGCAGCGGGTCGTAGCCCCAGTTGTACGCGTCGTCGGCGGCGACGGCCGCCACGCACTCCTGCTGCTTCGGGCCGTCCGGGGGAAGGGACTTGAGGTCGCAGGCCGGCAGCTTCTGGTCGGCCCGGTTCTCCCGGACGGTGGCGATGTCGAAGGTCGGCAGCAGGTGGATCGTGGTCACCCCGGCGTCGGCGAGCTCCCGCAGGTGCCGCATGCCGGCCGAGTTCGACTCGGTGAACGCCAGGTAGGTGCCGCGCTCGGCGGCCGGGACGGTGGGGTCCTCCACCGAGAAGTCCCGGACGTGCAGCTCCTGGATCTGCTGCTGCGCGGGCGGGACGGCCTGCGGTCGGGCGTGGTCGTCCCAGCCCGCGGGCTTGAGGTCCCTGGCGTCGAGGTCGGCGACCAGGCTGCGCCGGGAGTCGGTGGACAGTGCCACCGAGTACGGGTCGGTGACGGTGTTGACCACCAGCTGCTGGGTCGAGGGAGCCCAGACCTTCACCTGGTACAGGTAGTACTTGCCGTCCAACTCGCGCTTGTCACGGACGACTTCCCACACCCCGGTCTCGTCGTCGAGCTTCAGCGGCAGCGTCTTCGGGGTGCCCCCGGTGGCGCTGTCGAAGACCTGGACGGAGACCTCCTGCGCGGTCGGCGCCCACAGCGACAGCGCCACCTTGCCGTTGTAGTGGGCCGGTCCGAAGTCCACCTTGCCGGTCCGCCCGGCGTACAGGTCGTCCAGCACGCCCGGGATCTGCACCCCGGTGGCGGCCAGGACGGCGCCGCTGGGCAGGTGTTCGGTGAACAGCAGCTGGCCGCGCAGCGCCGCCGGGACGCGGGCGGCGTCCCGGCCGTCCACGGTGAAGGCCCGGTAGCCCGCCAGGTGCGGGTACTTCGCCTTCTGGGCGTCGGTCGGCCCGCCCTTGACCGGGGTGAGCCGCAGCCACTGACCGGGCTTGGTCAGCACGCCCTTGTCGGCCTTGATGCCGCCGGCCGGGTCGTACACCAGCTGGGCGCTGGTGCCGCCGGCCAGGGCCTCGTCGCCCGCGCCGTAGTTCGCCGGGACGAGGACGGTCCGCGCGTCGATCCACTGGGCCTTGGCACCGGTGAGGTCGATCTGCGCGGAGGCGGCCGGGTTCTGCGGCAGCAGGTAGCCCTCGCGGCCGCCGAGGATCCAGACCTCCTTGCCGTTGACGGCGAGGTCCAGCGACTGGTCGGCGGGCAGGTCCTTGTCGTTGCCCTTGTGCAGGATGTAGCTGAGGCTGGTCGCCCCGGGGGCCAGCGGCACCTCGAAGACGGCGCCGAAGGCGTCGCGGCGCACCGGCGCCAGCGGCTTGCCCCAGTCGGTCGGGGTGGCCGCGCCGGTCCAGTCGTGCAGTCCCCAGCCGTCGTAGTCGCCGTCGGCCCGGTTGTAGTGGATGACGGCAGTGTTCGCGGGCTGGGTGTTGCCCGGGCCGGGGTCGGCGGTGCGCACGGCCGGGTCGCCCTGCTTGAGCCACACCTCCCCGGTGCTGCCGACGTCGAGGTGCCGGTCGGCGTCGACGTCCTTGACGCCGTCCTTCTCCACGACGAACCCGACGTCCGAGGCGCCGGGCTTCAGCCGCACGTAGGCGAAGGCGCCGTACGCGTCCCGTCCGGTGAAGGGGTGCCCGGCCGGCCACGGGGTGGCCTCGCCGTCGGCGAGGTCGCCCCAGGCGTAGAGGTTCCAGCCGTCGTAGTCGCCGTCCGGCCGGTTGTAGTGGACGACGGCGTACGGGCGGGAGCCCGCGGTGGGCACCGGCTTCGGCGCGGGGGCGCCGGTGGTGAAGCTCGCGGTGGCGGAGCGCAGGTGGCCGCCGGGGTCCTGCACGACGGCCTTGTAGCGGACCACCGTGCCGGGGGCGACGGCGCCGAGGTCCTGGGTGACCTTGTACACGCCGTTGTCGGCCGTGCCCAGGGTCTGCCAGGGCCCGTTGCCGATCTGGGCGGCGAAGCTCACCCGGTCGAAGCCACCGCCGTCGACCTTCGCACCGACCGTGACGAGTCCGCTCGAACCGTCCGCCGGCGGCCGCACCGCGAGCTGCGGAGCCGGGCCGACGGCCGCGAGCCGGGCGCCCGCCTTGAACACGACGGAGGACAACGCCGGCACGGTGACGGTCACCTTGCGGTCGGCGCCGCTGGTGATCCGGTCCCCCGCGGACGGGTAGATCCGGTCGAAGCCCGTTCCCGCCGAGAAGGTGTCCAGGGTGACGGTCTTCGCCTCGGCGGCGTTGTTGACCGCGACCAGGTACTCGACCTGCTGCCCGGCGTCGATCCGGGAGAAGGCGTACACGCCCGCGCCGTCGGCGGCGTACCGCTCGACCTGGGCGCCGTCGGCCAGTGCCGGGTTGTCCCGGCGCAGCCGGGCCAGCCCGGCGATGCCCTGGTAGAGCTCGCCGCCCTGCCCGTAGCGGTCGGCCGGGCCGGAGGGTCCGCCGAGCACCCGGTCGCCGTTGTAGGAGGCGGTCTTCGAGGCGAACAGGTCCTGCCGGGCGTCCTTGTCGCCGCCCGCGCCGGTGAAGCCCTGCTCGTCGCCGTAGTAGACGACGGGCTGGCCGCGGGTGAGGAACTGCAGCTCGTTGCCGAGCCGGTCCTTCTTCAGCAGCGTGGCGTCGTCGGCGCCCGGGTTGTCGGCGAGCAGGAAGGAGCCGAAGCGGCCCATGTCGTGGTTGCCGAGGAAGGTCGGCAGCTCGTACGCGTCGGTGTCGGCGCCGGTGTAGCGGTAGTCCTGGCCGTAGACGTCGGCGAGGCCGCGCGCCGAGCCGCCCTGGGAGACGTAGGAGCGGGCCGCGCCCTGGAACGGGAAGTCCAGGGTGGCCTGGAGCCTGCCCTTGGTGACGTACGGCGAGGTGACCGCCGGGTCCCCGGAGTAGACCTCGCCGAACATGAAGAACTTCTTGTTGCCCTGCTTGGCGGCGAAGTCCTTGAGGGCGGGCGCCCACTGCTGCCAGAAGGCCATGTTGACGTGCTTGACGGTGTCGATCCGGAAGCCGTCCACGCCGGCGTCCTTGACCCACTGCTGGTAGACCTTCTCGAAGCCCTTCACCACCTTGGGGTTCTGGGTGTCGAGGTCGTCCAGGCCGCTGAAGTCGCCCTCGGTGGCGGATTCGCCGACGAAGGTCGAGTCGCCCCGGTTGTGGTAGAGCGCCGGGTCGTTGAGCCAGGACGGGGTCTTGGCCCCGGCGTCGGCCGGGGTGCGGAAGACCGGGGTGTAGGGGAAGGAGTCCTTGGTGGTCCGCGGCCAGGGGGCTCCCGCGTCGGCGACGGCGGTCTCGTCCACCGGGTTCCCGTCCGCGTCGAGCGTCGGGTAGGCGCCGGCGGAGCGGTAGCCGTACTGCTTCTCGGCGTAGTCGACGACGTCGGCGGTGTGGTTGGTGATGACGTCGAAGAAGACCTTGATGCCGCGGGCGTGCGCCTTGGCTATCAGCTCCTTGAGCTGCTCGTTGGTGCCGAAGTGCGGGTCGACCTGGGTGAAGTCGGTGATCCAGTAGCCGTGGTACCCGGCCGAGGCGTCGGCCCCGCTGCCCTGCACGGGCTTGTTCTTGAAGATCGGGGCCATCCAGATCGCGGTGGTGCCGAGGTTCTGGACGTAGTCGAGCCGCTGGATCAGCCCGGCGAGGTCGCCGCCGTGGTAGAAGCCCTTGTCGGCGGGGTCGAAGCCGTTCTCCAGCCGCCCGCCGGTGATGCCTCCGCCGTCGTTGGCGACGTCGCCGTTGGCGAAGCGGTCGGGCAGGACGAAGTAGAACTGTTCGCGGGTGAGGTCGTGCCGCCCGGCGGTGGCCGCCAGTGCGGCGTCCGAGGGCGGGGCCGGCGGGGCGGCGGCGAGGGCCGCGGGGGCGCCGCCGAGGGTGGCGGCGGTCAGTGCGGCGGCCAGCAGGACGGCGGTGCGGCCCGGCGGTCTGCGGCGGCCGGTGGTTCGTCGGGCGGTGCTCCGTCGGGGACGGAGCGGGGCATCGGCCACTGAGGGCTCCCTTAGGGGAAGGGGCGATCGATTTTCCCAGGAAGCTAGCGGCCTGCAATATGTTTCAGCAAGATGCTGAAACCGTTTCGTGCCGGGAAATTCCAGGTGGGCGACCGTCTCCGACCACCCCGATTACTTCCTCGGAGCGACGGGCGTGACAATGGGACGTATGTCCGTCCCACCGGTACGCACCGAACCCCAGAGCACCCCCTACCCCGGTGGGAGCCGGCCCCTAGCCCTCAAGGGGGACAGCCGGTGAAGAATCCACTTCCAGAGGATGAGCAGACGGCTACGAGCGGTCTGGCAGACTTGCCGTCCATGGGGGAACCGACCGAGATCCAGCGAGGCGACGCCGGGCGCGCCGACGCGGCCAGTGGTGGCGGTTCCGAAGCAGCGAAGGCCCTCCCCGGCCGCCTGCCCGATGGAGCCACCCGTGCCGCACAGTCCCGTACCGCCGTCCTGCGCGACCGCATCGGCGCCCAGCGCCGGTCACCGGCCAGACCGCGGATCTGGTTCGAACTGGCACTGATCGGGATCAGTTACTGGATCTACTCGATCGTGCGCAACGCGGTTCCCGAACAGGAAGCGATAGCCCAGAAGCACACGCGCTGGATCTGGGACCTCGAACAGCACCTCGGCATCGCCGTCGAGCGCTCGATCAACCACGCCGTGGACAGCGTCGGGTGGCTCATCACCGGGATGAACTACTACTACGCGACGCTGCACTTCGTGATCACGATCGGCGTGCTGGTCTGGCTCTACCGCAGCCACCCCGGGCGCTACGTCGCGGCCCGCACCGTGCTGTTCGTGACCACCGGGATCGCCCTGGTCGGCTTCTACTTCTTCCCGCTGGCCCCGCCCCGGCTGATGACCGACGGCGGCTTCATCGACACCGTGAAGGTCCACGGCACCTGGGGCTCGATGGCCTCCGGGCCCGCCGCACACGTCTCCAACCAGTACGCGGCCATGCCCTCGATGCACATCGGCTGGTCGATGTGGTGCGGCCTGGCGATCTTCTTCCTGGCCCGCCGGACGTGGGTCCGGGTGCTCGGCCTGCTGTACCCCGCCGCCACCCTGGTGGTCATCGTCTCCACCGCCAACCACTTCTGGATGGACGCCGTCGGCGGCGAACTCTGCCTGGCCGTGGGCTTCCTCGCCGCCCGCTGGCTCTACCACGAGTGGGTCTACAAGCTGCCCAGGGTGCCCGCCCGGGAGACGCCGGCCGAGCAGCCGGTCACCGTGCCCGAGCAGTGGAGCGAGCCCGCGGTCAGCAGCGCACGCCGCTAGCGGCGCAGCGCCGGCCGGGCCCGCACGCCGGCCGCCCGGAACACCGAAGGGGCCCCGCACGGGGCCCCTTTCGCGTGCCCGTCAGCCGGAACCGTAGAACAGCCGGTCCACCACGCCCCGGGCCCGCCGGGTGATCCGCCGGTAGTCGTCCAGCAGCTCGCCGCTGTGCCCGGAGCCGTACCCGAGGTAGCGGGCCACCCCGGCCAGCTCCCGGGCCTCCCCCGGGAAGCTGTCCCCGGGCCGGCCGCGCACCAGCATCACCGCCGCCCGCACCCGGGAGGCCAGCACCCAGGCCGCGTCCAGCACCTCGGCGTCCTCCGACCCGACCAGCCCGGCCTGCGCGGCGGCCGCCAGTGCCGCCCTGGTCCGGGTGGTGCGCAGGGCCGGCAGCTCGTGCCCGTGCCGGAGCTGCAGCAGCTGCACCGTCCACTCGACGTCCGCCAGCCCGCCCCGGCCGATCTTGGTGTGGGTGGTCGGGTCGGCCCCGCGCGGCAGCCGCTCGGCCTCGATCCGCGCCTTGATCCGGCGGATCTCCACCAGGTCCCGCTCCGGCACCCCGCCGCCGGGGAAACGCAGCGGGTCGATCAGCTGCCGGAACCGCGCGCCCAGCTCCTCGTCCCCGGCCACCGGCTCGGCCCGCAGCAGCGCCTGGCTCTCCCAGGCGTGCGACCAGCGCCGGTAGTAGGCCGCGTACGAGGCCAGGGTGCGCACCAGCGGGCCGCTGCGGCCCTCCGGCCGCAGGTCGGCGTCGACCAGCAGCGGCGGCTCGGTGGAGGGCGCGCCCAGCTGGGTGCGCAGCTCGTGGCAGACCGCCTGGGCGGCCCGGGCCGCCTCCTCCTCCAGCGAACCCAGCAGCGGCTCGTGGACGAAGAGCACGTCCGCGTCCGAGCCGTAGCCCAGTTCGTGGCCGCCGAAACGGCCCATCGCGATCACCGAGATCCGGGTCGGCAGGTCCCCGTGCTCGGCCTCCCACCCGGCGACGCAGGCGCGCAGCGCGCCGCCCAGGGTGGCGGCGTTGAGCGCGGTGAGCGCCTCCCCCGCGGTGTCCAGCGCCTCGGCGGGGTCCTCCCCGAGCCGCCCGAGCACGTCCGCCGCGGCGGTGCGGAACAGCTCCCGGCGGCGCACCGAGCGGGCGGCGGCCACCGCGGCGTGGGTGGATCCGGCCCGGCCGACGGCGGCCAGCACCTCCGACTGCAGCGCCGCCCGGCCGCGCGGCTCCAGACCGCGCGGATCGCCCAGCATGGCCACCGCCTCGGGGGCGCGCAGCAGCAGGTCGGGGGCGAGCCGGCCGGCCGACAGCACCCGGGCCAACTGCTCGGCGGCGGCGCTCTCGTCCCGCAGCAGCCGCAGGTACCAGGGCGTGCGGCCGAGCGCGTCGGAGACCTGGCGGAAGTTGAGCAGCCCGGCGTCCGGGTCGGCGGACTCGGCGAACCAGCCGAGCAGCACCGGCAGCAGGGTCCGCTGGATCGCGGCCTTGCGGCTCACCCCGGAGGCGAGCGCGCTGAGGTGCCGCAGCGCGGCCGCCGGGTCCGCGTAGCCCAGCGCCTCCAGCCGGGCCCGGGCCGCGTCCGGGCTCAGCCCGGTGGCGCCCTGCGGCAGTTCGGCGACGGCGTCCAGCAGCGGCCGGTAGAACAGCTTCTCGTGCAGCCGCCGGACCTCCATCGCGTGCCGCTTCCACTCGCGCTGCAGCGCGGCCACCGGGTCGGCGCGGGTGTCGTCGTTGATCAGCGCCGCCAGCGAGCGGGCCAGCCGGCGCAGATCCTCGTCGGCGGTGGGCATCAGGTGAGTGCGGCGCAGCCGGTACAGCTGGATGCGGTGCTCCAGCGAGCGCAGGAAGCGGTACGCGGCGTCCAGCGAGGCGGCGTCCGCCCGGCCCACGTACCCGCCCCGGGAGAGGGCGGCCAGCGCCTCCAGGGTGTTGCCGCTGCGCAGCGCCGGGTCGGTGCGGCCGTGCACCAGCTGGAGCAGCTGCACGGAGAACTCGACGTCGCGCAGCCCGCCCGGGCCGAGCTTGAGCTGGCGGTCCAGCTCGGTGGCCGGGATGGAGTCGACCACCCGGCGGCGCATCTGCTGCACGTCGGCGACGAAGTTCTCCCGGGCGGCGGCCTGCCAGACCATCGGGGCGAGCGCCTCGACGTACGCGGCGCCGAGTTCCTCGTCCCCGGCGACCGGGCGGGCCTTGAGCAGCGCCTGGAACTCCCAGGTCTTGGCCCAGCGCTGGTAGTAGGCGAGGTGGCTGGCGAGGGTGCGTACCAGCGGGCCGTTGCGCCCCTCGGGGCGCAGGTTGGCGTCCACCGGCCAGATCGTGCCCTCGCCGGTGGTGTCCGCGCACAGCCGGGTGAGGGCGGCGGCCAGCCGGGTCGCGGCCCTGATCGCCTCCGCTTCGTCCACGCCCTCGCGCGGCTCGGCGACGAAGACCACGTCCACGTCCGAGACGTAGTTGAGCTCGCGGCCGCCGCACTTGCCCATGCCGATCACGGCGAGCCGGCAGGCCGCGGCGGCCTCCGGGTCCTGCTCGGCGGCGAGGTCCAGGGCGGTCTGGAGGGTGGCACCGGCCAGGTCGGCGAGTTCGGCGGCGGTCTGCGCGAGGTCGGTGGTGCCGGTGAGGTCGCGGGCGGCGATGGCGAGCAGGCAGCGGCGGTAGGCGACGCGCAGCGCGTTGGCGGGGCCGAGCGCGTTGGCGGGGCCGAGCGCGTTGGCGGGGCCGAGCGCGTTGGCGGGGCCGAGCGCGTTGGCGGGGCCGCGGGCGTTGGCGGGGCCGCGGGCGTCGCCCCGGACGCCTTCGGCGAGGGCCCGGCGGAAGTCCTCCGGGCCGGGGTGCATGTCGCGCAGTTCGAAGGTGACCAGCACGTGCCAGTCGTGCGGGTGCCGGGCCAGGTGCTCGCCGAGCGCGGTGGAGACGCCGAGCACGCCGAGCAGCCGGTCGCGCAGCGGCTTGGAGGTGGTGAGGGTGTCGCGCAGGGTGTGCCGGTCGGCCTCGTCGGCGGCCTCCAGCAGCCGGGCCAGGCCGAGCAGCGCGAGGTCGGGGTCGGCGGTGGCGCCGAGCGCGTCCAGCAGCAGCGGGTCGTCGGCCAGGCCCTCCAGCCCGGGGCCCTCCAGCAGCCGCACCGCCCGCGCCGGGTCGGTGAACCCGCGCCGGACCAGCCGGTTCTCCGGCCGGCTGACCCGGCTCCCGGCCCGTTGCTCCTCGACCGCCATCGACCCCTCCGTCCGTCCGAGGACCGCCCTCGCACCCGCGTCCTCAGGGCCCGCCCCCGGATTCCCTGCCGGGTCCGAGCCGCGGGCCCTAGCAGGCTACGCGCCCCCGGTGCCCGCCGCCGGACGCGCCCGCCGGGTGGACACGGCCGGCCCCTCGACCGCCGTAGGCGTGACCTGGTCCCGGCCGCGCTCGTTCAGCCGGGCGCCGCAGCACGGCCCGCGGCCCAGCCCCCTCCTCCGGAGCGCCGATGCCCACGACCGGCCCCGCCCGCCTGCCCTCGCTCACCGGGCTGCGCTTCTGGGCGGCCCTGCTGGTGGTGCTCTACCACCTCTCCCACAAGGTGGGCACGCTTCCGGTGCTCGGCCCGCTCGCCTGGTACGGCCGTTCGGGTGTGACGTTCTTCTTCGTGCTCTCCGGCTTCGTGCTGGCCTGGACGTACGGGGCCTCGCCCGCCCCGGCCGGGGCCCTGACCTTCGCCCGCCGCCGATTCGCCCGGATCTGGCCGCTGCACCTGCTGACCACCGTGCTGTCCCTGGGCGCGGACGCGGCGATCGGCGCGGTGCTTCCGGTGGTGGCCGCGCTCTGGTCGCTGGCACTGGTGCACCCGTGGGCGCTGCCCACGGTGTACGGCGGCAACCCGGCCTCCTGGTCGCTGGGCGCCGAGGCCTGGTTCTATCTGCTGTTCCCGCCGCTGCTGCGCCTGCTGGCCCCGCGCCGGCGCGCCTGGCTGCCGCTCGCGGCCCTGTGCACCGCGCTCGGCCCGGTGCTCTGGGCGGCCGGTGCCCTGCTGCCCGCCGACCCGACGGTGCGCGGCTGGCTGCTGGACTACCTGCCGCTGACCCGGACCCCGCAGTTCGTCCTCGGCGTGGTCACCGGCCTGGCCGTGCGGCACGGCGCGCTCCCCCGGGTGCGGTCGGCGCGGTCGGGGCTCCTGCCGGCGGCCGCCGCCGTGGCGCTCTGGCACCTGCTGCTGGTCCCCTGGCACGCCGCCGTCCCGGACGCCCTCTGGTACGGCCCGTACAGCGCCTCCCAGTTGCTCCCCGCGCCGCTGTTCGCGGCCCTGCTGGCGGCCGCCGCCCGGCGCGACGCCGCCGGGTGCCCGCCCCGGCTGCTGGCGGGCCGCACGGCCGTCCGGCTCGGCGAGTGGTCGTTCGCCTGGTACCTGGTGCACGAGATCGGCATCCGCTGCTGGCTGTCCGTCCAGGGCCGCCCGGCGCCGGGGGCCGCGACGTTCGGTGTCTGGCTGCTGCTGGCCGGCGGTTCGCTGGCCGCCGCGGGCGTGCTGTACCGCTGGGTGGAGCGCCCCTGCGAGCGGCTGCTGCGCGGCGCCGACCGGGGCCGGGACGCGGCGGCGCCGCCGGCGCCCCGCGCGGTGCGGGTGGGGCGGCAGCGGCGCCGTGGTGCGACGGGGGATCAGCCCTCGGTGGAGCCGTCCAGGTTGATGTAGGCGTAGAAGACGCCGAGGTCGTAGCCGTCCTTGTCGGTGTCGAACAGCACCTTGATGTCGGTGTCCCCGTTGCGCAGGAACGGCGAGATGTCCCAGCGGTTGGAGTCGTAGCCGAAGTTGTTGCGGTTGTACGGGGTGCGGACGAACTGGTCGGCCGGGGTCAGCTCCTCGATGGTGGAGTTGAACGCGTCGTTGGAGGCGTGGTTGAGGTCTGAGAAGAGTGACAGGGGGCCGTTGGTGGACTTGATGGCGAGGGTGTCGCCGGTCCACTTGAGGTCGCCGTCGTAGACCACGAAGCCGAGCTTGCCCGCCACCGGGCCGGCGGCCGGGGTCCGGAGCCCGGTGAGGTCGAACTCGCGCGGCGGGCTGTCGGGCAGCTCGACCCGGAAGCCGTCCCACAGGTGGACGTGCCGGAAGGGCTTGCACTCGTTCTCGTAGGCGACCACGATCGTCCAGCCGCCCCAGCTGTGCGGCTTCACCACCGAGTCCATGTTGGCGACGGTGTAGGTGCCGTTGCCGGCCTGCCTGACCAGGTCGGTGATGTCGGCGGAGGCCTGGTAGCTGCTCTCCACGTCGGTGGTGATGTAGCCGATGGAGGGCTGGTCGTTGGCGATGTTGCGGTACTCGGGCTCGCCCGGGACCTTCAGGTACACCTCGTCGATCTGGTTCTCCGGCAGCACGACGTCGTCGATGCCGCGGGTGCCGCCCCAGTACAGCCGGGCGTACTTGACCCTGGAGCCGTCGATCAGGCCGAGGTCGGCGGAGCTGGCGGAGTAGATCGCGTCACCGAGCGGGCCGACCGAGCCCGGGTCGATGTTGATGTACTTCATCTCGTACTTGTTGTTGATCGGCCTGGGTCCGAGGCCCTTGCGGGCGTCCAGGCAGGGCGGCTGCTCCGGGTCGAGCGGCGCCTTGGTCTCGTCGCAGGTCATCAGCGAGTTGCTGATCCGGGTGATGGAGCCGTGGAAGTCGCCCTCGAAGCGGGTGGTGAACGGCAGTTGGTTCTCGGCGATCGTGGTGGCCCGCTGCTTCGCGCGCTGTGCGGGCTGGGCTTGCTGTGCGTGCTGGACGCCCGCCTCCGGCCCGGGGGCCGTGCCCGAGCCACGGGCGTCGGCGATGGTCGGGGCGGCCAGCAGTTGGCCGGCGACGGCGGCGAAGGCGGCGCCCGCGACGCAGGTCCGGCGGAGGAGCAGACGGGTGGCGGAGGCACGACTGACGGAGGAGATCATGTGATCCTCTTTCAGGATGGACGGACGAGCAGGCCGGTCGGACCACAACCCTCCGTCACATAAGCATCACATTCCGCCACCGGTGCGGCGATTCCGCCGCAGGTCCACTCCATAGCAGGGCCCGCTGCCGCCCTCCTGGGCGACAGCGGGCCGACGGGGGTTTGAGCGGCCGTCACCCGCTCACAGCACCTGGAGGTTCTTCCGCAGCTCGAACGGCGTGACCTCGGAGCGGTACTCCTCCCACTCCTGGCGCTTGTTGCGCAGGAAGAAGTCGAAGACGTGCTCGCCGAGGGTCTCGGCGACGAGTTCGCTGCGCTGCATCAGGTCGATGGCCTCGCCGAGGTTCTGCGGCATCGGCTGGATGCCGAGAGCGCGGCGCTCGGAGTCGGACAGCGCCCAGACGTCGTCGTCGGCGCCGGGCGGGAGCTCGTAGCCCTCCTCGATGCCCTTCAGACCGGCCGCGAGGGTGACGGCGTAGGCGAGGTACGGGTTGCAGCCGGTGTCCAGGGAGCGGACCTCGATCCGGGTGGAGCCCTGCTTGCCCGGCTTGTACATCGGCACCCGGATCAGCGCCGAGCGGTTGTTGTGGCCCCAGCAGATGTAGGACGGCGCCTCGCCGCCGGCCCCGGCGGTGCGCTGGGAGCCGCCCCAGATCCGCTTGTAGGAGTTCACCCACTGGTTGGTGACGGCGGCGGTCTCGGCGGCGTGCTTCAGCAGGCCCGCGATGAAGGACCGGCCGACCTTGGACAGCTGGTACTCGGCGCCGGACTCGTGGAACGCGTTGCGGTCGCCCTCGAACAGCGAGACGTGGGTGTGCATGCCGCTGCCGGGGTGCTCGGAGAACGGCTTGGGCATGAAGCTCGCGTGCACGCCCTGCTCCAGCGCGACCTCCTTCATGACCAGCCGGAAGGTCATGATGTTGTCGGCGGTGGACAGCGCGTCGGCGTAGCGCAGGTCGATCTCCTGCTGGCCGGGGGCGCCCTCGTGGTGCGAGAACTCGACCGAGATGCCCATCGACTCCAGCATCGTGATCGCCTGTCGGCGGAAGTCGTGGCCCACCCCGCGCGGGGTGTGGTCGAAGTAGCCGGAGTGGTCGGCGGGGATCGGCGGGGTGCCGTCGCCGGGCAGGTTCTTCAGCAGGAAGAACTCGATCTCCGGGTGGGTGTAGAAGGTGAAGCCCTGCGCGGAGGCCTTCTCCAGGGTGCGCTTGAGCACGAACCGGGGGTCGGCGTAGGACGGCGATCCGTCCGGCATCAGGATGTCGCAGAACATCCGGGCGGTGCCCGGGGTCTCCGAGCGCCACGGCAGGATCTGGAAGGTGGTCGGGTCCGGCTTGGCGATCATGTCGGACTCGTACACCCGGGCGAAGCCCTCGATCGCCGAGCCGTCGAACCCGATGCCCTCCTCGAAGGCCTGCTCCAGCTCGGCCGGCGCCACCGCGACCGACTTCAGGAACCCGAGCACGTCGGTGAACCACAGCCGGACGAACCGGATGTCACGCTCTTCGAGCGTCCGAAGCACGAACTGCTGCTGCTTGCCCATGGGGACAGTCTCACCTCTGCTCTTTACGCTCGTGTTACGCCCCGGAGGCCGTGGAAAGACCTCGTAAAGCGGTTGCCCCCATCATGGCCGATCCCCGCCCGGCCCGGCAGCGCCGACCCCCGCCGCAGGCTCCCGCCCAGGACATCGCGTCAGTTGGACGATTACACTCGGGGCATGCCCAATCTCCGTCTCGCCCTGAGCCAGATCGACCCCTGGGTCGGTGACCTCGTCCGCAACGGCGACGAGGTGGTGCGCTGGACCAAGCGGGCCGCGGAGGCCGGCGCGCAGCTGGTCGCGTTCCCCGAGATGGCCCTCACCGGGTACCCGGTGGAGGACCTCGCCCTGCGCCACTCCTTCGTCGAGGCCTCCCGCGCCGCGCTGGTCGGGCTGGCCGGCCGCCTGGCCGCGGAGGGGCTGGGCGAGGTCCCGGTGCTGGTCGGCTACCTCGGGCGCTCCGAGCACGCCTCGCCACGCTTCAACCGTCCGGCCGGCTCCCCGCAGAACTGCGCCGCGGTGCTGCACCGGGGCGAGGTGGTGACCCGGTTCGCCAAGCACCACCTGCCCAACTACGGCGTGTTCGACGAGTTCCGCTGGTTCGTCCCCGGCGACCAGCTGCCGGTGCTGCGGCTGCACGGGGTGGACGTCGCGCTGGCCGTCTGCGAGGACATCTGGCAGGACGGCGGCCGGGTCACCGCCGCCCGCGAGGCCGGCGCCGGGCTGCTGCTGGTGATCAACGGCTCCCCGTACGAGCGGAACAAGGACGACCAGCGGCTGGAGCTGGTGCGCCGCCGGGCGGCCGAGGCGGGCTGCACCCTGGCGTACGTCAACATGGTCGGCGGCCAGGACGAGCTGGTCTTCGACGGCGACTCGATCGTGGTCGGCGCGGGCGGCGAAGTCCTGGCCCGTTCCCCGCAGTTCGAGGAGCACCTGCTGGTGCTGGACCTCGACCTGCCGGCCGCCGCGGGGGACGACACCGACGGACTGCTGCTGAGCGACGGGCTGCACCTGGTCCGCACCGAGCTGGGCGGCGAACCGCAGGCCGCGCCCGCCATGGGGGTCCCCCCGGCCGAAGGCTGGGGGAGGCTCACCGCCGAGGTGGCGCCGCGGCGGTCCGACGAGGCCGAGATCTGGGCCGCGCTGGTCTCCGGCACCCGGGCGTACGTGACCAAGAACGGCTTCTCGTCCGTGCTGATCGGCCTCTCCGGCGGCATCGACTCGGCGGTGGTGGCCGCGATCGCGGTGGACGCGGTGGGTGCGCGGAACGTGCACGGCGTCTCGATGCCCAGCCGCTACTCCTCCCAGCACTCCCGGGACGACGCGGCCGAGCTGGCCCGCCGCACCGGACTGCCCCTGCGGACCGTCTCCATCGCCCCGATGTTCGACGCCTACCTGGCGGCGACCGAGCTGACCGGCCTCGCCGAGGAGAACCTCCAGTCCCGGCTGCGCGGCACCCTGCTGATGGCGATCTCCAACCAGGAGGGGCACATCGTGCTCGCGCCCGGCAACAAGAGCGAGCTGGCGGTCGGCTACTCGACGCTGTACGGCGACTCGGTGGGCGCCTACGGACCCATCAAGGACGTCTACAAGTCACTGGTGTTCCGGCTGGCCCGCTGGCGCAACGAGGAGGCCGTGCGGCGCGGCGAGGTGCCGCCGATCCCGGAGCACACCATCACCAAGCCGCCGTCCGCCGAGCTGCGGCCGGACCAGGTGGACACCGACTCGCTGCCCGACTACGACCTGCTGGACGGCGTGCTGGCCCGCTACATCGAGGGCGACGAGGGCCGGGACTCGATCGTGGCGGACGGCTTCGACCCGGCCGTGGTGGACCGGGTGGTCCGGCTGGTCGACACCGCCGAGTACAAGCGGCGCCAGTACCCGCCGGGCCCGAAGGTCTCGGCCAAGAACTTCGGCCGGGACCGCCGCCTGCCGATCACCAACCGCTGGCGGCGCGGCTGACCGCTACGCCGAGTACCGGTAGGTGGCGGCCACCGCGAGGTGGTCGCTGCCGTCCCGGGACAGGGTGCGGGAGTCCACCGGCGTGAGCCCGCCCTTGCTCATGATCTGGTCGATCCGGGCCATCGGGAAGGCCGCCGGCCAGCTGAAGCCGAAGCCGTCGCCGGCGGCGCCCTGGGCCGAGCGCATCTGCGAGGTGACCGGCGCCAGGCTGCGGTCGTTCATGGTGCCGTTGAGGTCGCCGAGCAGCAGGACCTTCTTCAGCGACTCGGCCTGGATCGCGTCGCCGAGCGCCTGCGCGCTGAGGTCCCGCTGGTTGACGGTGAAGCCGCCCTCGGCCTTCAGCCGCACCGAGGGCAGGTGCGCCACGTACACGGCGACCGGGCCCTGCGGGGTGGTGACCTCGGCCCGGAAGGCCCTGGTCCAGCCCATCTTGAGGTCCACCGGGGAGGCGTCCCCGATCGGGTACTTCGACCAGAGCCCGACCGTGCCCTCCACGGTGTGGTACGGGTAGGCGCCGGCGAGCCCGGTCTCGTACGAACGCAGCTGCCGGCCGGCCAGCTCCTGCAGGGCGACGATCTGGGCGCCGGAGTCCACCAGGGTGCGGACGGTGCCCGGCACGTCGGTGTTGGCGGCGGCGACGTTGTGGCTGACCACCGTCCAGTCGCCCTCGCCGCCGCTCCTGTCGGACAGCAGCCCGCCGAACAGGTTGACCCAGAGCACGACGGGCAGCAGCAGGGCGAGCAGCGCGGTGGCGGAGCGGCGCAGCAGCGCGGGTACCAGCAGCACCGGGACGGCCAGGCCCAGCCAGGGCAGGAAGGTCTCCAGCAGGCTGCCGAGGTTGCCGACGCTGTTGGGCACCTCGGCGTGGAAGGCGAGCAGCGCGGCGGTGAGCACGGCCAGCACGGCGACCACCAGGCCGCGCCGCCAGGTGCCGCTGCCGCGGGCGTCCCGGCCCCAGTGGCGCAGGCCGAGGAAGCCGCCGCGACGCACCGCGGGGGCCGGGCCGTCGGCGTCGCCCCCGGGGGCCGCGATCCGCTCGGTCCTGTCCGCCTGCGCCATGAAGTGGCTCCCGTCGCTCGTGCCGTCGCCGCTCCGGTGTCCGGCCCGTCGTCGGGCGGGCAGGCACCGGACCGGTGCCGGTTTGATCGATTGTCCGGCTCAGCCTATGCCGGGACAGACGTCGGCCCCGCTGAGCGGGTTCCGGCGTGGCCCGGTTTGGTGAGCGAGGCCACGTTCGGGGCCGGGCCGGGCCGGGTCGGGCGGGGTCAGCGGGGTGCGAGGCCTTCGAGCACGGAGTCGACCAGCTTGCGGGCCAGGTCCGGGTCCTCCAGGTCGGAGTCGTCCCACAGGATGCTGCGGTAGAGGATCGGCCCCATCAGGAGGTCGTTGAGCAGTTCCAGGTCGAGGTCGTCGCGGATCACGCCCTCGGCGACGGCCTGGCCGATCAGGCGGAGCCCGACCTCCCGGCGCGGCTTGATCACCCGCTCCCGGTACGCGGAGTACAGCTCGGGCAGGGTCTGCATCTGGCCGAGGGCGGCCTTGAGCACCCAACGGGTGCGCTTGGCCAGGCCGCGCCGGCGGACGTGGTCGACCAGGGCGATCAGGTCGGCCCGGGCGCCGGCGCCGGTGGGCTCCGGCAGCGGCTCCTCCAGCCGGCTGACCACGTCGACCAGCAGGGCCTCCTTGTTGGACCAGCGCCGGTAGATGGTGGCCTTGCCGACGCCGCCGGCGGCGGCGATGCCCTCGATGGTGAGCTCGGACAGCGCGGTACCGCCGGCCATCAGGTCCTCGACGGCCGTGAAGATGGCCTGCTCGGCGGCCTCGCTCCGGGGCCGGCCACGGCGTACCTCCGCGCAGTGCTGCCCGGTGTCGGCGGTCGGCGTGTCCGTCTTCATCCCCGCTGTCTCTCCCTCGCTCTCCCCGGCGGCGCTGGCGCCGTGGGGTGTCCCTCGGTGGGTCCGCGGCGGGGCCCGCCCCGGACCGAGGCCCTGCCGCCCGGGGCGCACCCGGGCGACAGGGCCATTGTCGCTCAGTCACGGTGGGCCCGGCCGCTGGTCAGGCCTCCGCGGCCGCGGCCTCGCGCTCCTGGCCGCGCTGTCCGGGGGCCGGGCCGGCCGGGCCGGCGGGGGCGGCCGAGCGGCGCGGCAGCAGGAACCAGGCGACGACGGCCCCGATCACCGAGACGCCCGCCGAGAGCGAGGCCACCACGTGCATGGCGTGGACGAAGGCGTCGTTCGCCGGGGCGATCAGCGCCTGGCCGCCGGGGATGCGGTCGGCGATGGCCAGGGTGGCCTCCAGCGACTCGCCGGCCTTGTCGCGCAGGCCCTCGGGCAGGTGGGTCAGGGTGTCGGCCATCCCGTCGCGGTAGACGGTGGAGAGCACCGCGCCGAGCACGGCGACCCCGAGCGAGCCGCCGACCTGGCGGAAGGTGTTGTTGACGGCCGAGCCGGCGCCGGCCTTCTCCCGGGGCAGCGAGGCCATGATCGCGACGGTGACCGGCGGCATGACGTGCGCCATGCCGGCGCCCATCACCAGGCCGAGCACGACCAGCACCCAGATCGGGGTGGTGGCGGTCAGCACGACGTAGCCGACGAAGCCGACCGCGACCAGCAGCATGCCGCAGGTCGCGGTGGCGGCGACGCCGAAGCGGTCGACCACCAGCCGGGCCCGCGGGGCGAACACCAGCTGGGCGGCGGCCAGCGGCAGCATCAGCACACCGGCCTGGAGGGCGCTGTAGCCGCGCACGCTCTGGATGTAGAAGACGCCGAAGAACGAGACGCCCATCAGCGCGAAGAAGATCACGCCGACGACCACCACGGACGCGCTGAACACCTTGTTGCGGAACCAGGTGACGTCCAGCGCGGGGAACGCGGTGCGGCGCTCGAACCAGACGAAGGCGACCAGCGCGACCACGCCGACCAGGGTCGGCGCCCAGGCCTCGACCGCGGTGAAGTCGGCCAGCTCGCCGCCCTTGATGATGCCGTAGATCAGCGCGACCAGGCCGACGATCGACAGCAGCACGCCGATCGGGTCCATCCGGCCCGGGCTGGGGTCCTTGGACTCGGGGACCAGGATCACCATCGCGATCACCGCGACGACCACGATCGGGACGTTGATCAGGAAGACCGAGCCCCACCAGAAGTGCTCGATCAGCAGGCCGCCGGTGATCGGGCCGATGGCGATGGCCAGGCCGACCGCGCCGGCCCAGATCCCGATCGCCTTGGGCTGCTCGGAGCGCTCGAAGACGTTCATGATGATCGCCAGCGTGGCGGGCATCGCGAGCGCGCCGCCGACACCCATCAGGGCGCGGTAGCCGATGAGTTCACCGGGCGAGGCGGCCAGCGCGGACAGCAGCGAGGCGATGCCGAAGACCACCATGCCGGCCAGCAGCGCGCGCTTGCGGCCGAACCGGTCGCCGAGCAGGCCGGAGGTGAACAGCAGCCCGGCGAAGACCAGGGTGTAGGAGTTGATCGACCATTCCAGGTCGCTCTGGGTGGCCCCGAGTCCGACCGGCGCGGGCGTCGCGATGGTCTTCATCGCGACGTTGAGGATCGAGTTGTCGAGCACGACGACGAGCAGGGCGAGCAGCAGGGTGCCGAGGATCGCCCAGCGCCGACGGTGGATGGCTTCCGGCACGCGGGGTGGCGCGGCTGCGGTGGTCATGGGTGTTTCCCGTCCGTGGTGGTGTGGCACTGGCGGGCATTCCGAGCCGCATACGTCTCGTAACCCCCCGCACCAGAGTAGCGGGCGATACGATACGAGACGAATCCGTTTCGTAAAGAGCGGGCAAATTCGGCGGCCGCCGGCGCACCCCGGCGGAGGTGACCCGCGCGCCCGGTGTGTCCCGGATCGCACCGGGACGCCCGCACCCCTCTTTGCGCGGGCGCCGGGGCGTGCAAGCATGGAGGTGATCCGGGGACGCCGTACGGCGCCACGAGACGACAACCCTTCAGGAGTCCGTTCGATGAACGCTTCTACGCCTTCGCCTGCCCAGAACCGGGCGTCGACCGCCACCCTCTACGGCGGGGTCACCAACCGCCGTGTCACCGTCCGCGACCTCGCCGCCGCCAAGCAGCGCGGCGAGAAGTGGTCGATGCTCACCGCCTACGACGCCCTCACCGCGGGGGTGTTCGACGAGGCCGGCATCCCGGTGCTGCTGGTCGGCGACTCGGCGGGCAACTGCCACCTCGGCTACGAGACCACCGTCCCGGTGACCATGGATCAGATGGTGATGCTCTCCGCCGCCGTCGTCCGCGGCACCGAACGGGCCATGATCGTCGCCGACCTGCCGTTCGGCTCGTACCAGGAGTCCCCCGCGCAGGCCATGCACAACGCGGCCCGGCTGATGAAGGAGGCCGGGGTCGGCGCGGTCAAGCTGGAGGGCGGGGAGCGCAGCGCACGCTCGATCGAGCTGCTGGTCGAGGCCGGCGTCCCGGTGATGGCCCACATCGGCCTCACCCCGCAGTCCGTGCACGCCCTCGGCGGCTACCCCGTCCAGGGCCGCGGCGACGAGGCGGCGCACCAGCTGCTGCGCGACGCCAAGGCCGTCCAGCAGGCGGGCGCCTTCGCCGTGGTGCTGGAGGCCGTCCCGGCCGAGCTGGCCGCCCAGGCCACCGAGCAGCTGGCGATCCCGACCGTCGGCATCGGCGGCGGACCGGACACCGACGCCCAGGTGCTGGTCTGGACCGACATGGCCGGCATGACGGCCGGCCGGGTGCCCAAGTTCGTCAAGCAGTACGCCGACCTGCGGACCGTCCTCGGCGACGCCGCCCGGGCGTACGCCGAGGACGTGCGCTCCGGCGCCTTCCCGGCGGCGGAGCACAGCTTCCACTGACGCCCGCTCCTCGCGGCCCGCGGCCCCGTTCCGGTTCGGAGCGGGGCCGCTGCCGTACCCGGGGCCGCTGCCGTACCCGGGACCGCGTCCGGTGGCCGGGGAGCGCCTCCGGCGGCCGGTGACAGCGGCCTGACAGCGCCCGGCGCCGGCCGACAGGGAGCTGACAGCGCGGGCGGACACCCTGGGGGCATGACACGAATCGCGACAGCCCCGAACGACCGGGGAACCACCTCTCGGAACGCCGTGGAGGTGCACGGCATCGTCAAGCACTACGGCGAGACCAAGGCCCTCGACGGGGTCGACCTCACCGTCGAGGAAGGCACCGTCCTCGCCCTGCTCGGCCCCAACGGCGCGGGCAAGACCACCCTGGTGCGCGTCCTCTCCACCCTGATCAAGCCGGACGCCGGCACCGCGTTCGTCGGCGGCTACGACGTGCTGCGCCAGCCCAAGCAGCTGCGCCGCACGATCGGCCTCACCGGCCAGTACGCCTCCGTGGACGAGCTGCTCTCCGGGTACGAGAACCTCTACCTCATCGGCCGGCTGCTCGACCTCCCCCGCAAGGAGGCCAGGGCCCGGGCCGCCGAACTGCTGGAGCGCTTCTCGCTCACCGAGGCCGCCAAGCGGACCGCCAAGACCTACTCCGGCGGCATGCGCCGCCGCCTCGACCTGGCCGCCAGCATGATGGGCCGCCCCCGGGTGCTCTACCTGGACGAGCCCACCACCGGCCTGGACCCGCGCACCCGCAACGAGGTCTGGGACGAGGTGCAGCGCATGGTCGCCGAGGGCAGCACCGTGCTGCTGACCACCCAGTACATGGAGGAGGCGGAGCAGCTCGCGAACGAGCTGACCGTCATCGACCGCGGCCGGGTGATCGCCAACGGCGCCGTCTCCGAGCTCAAGGCCAAGGTCGGCGGCCAGACCCTCCAGGTCCGCCCGGCCGACCCGGCCGAGCTGCCCGAGATGGCCCGCTGCCTGCACCAGAGCGGCATCCTCAACGCCACCTTCTCCGCCGACACCGGCCTGCTCGCGGTGCCGATCACCGGCGAGGAGCAGCTGACCGCGGTGATCGGGGTGCTCGGCACCCGCGGCTTCGCCGTCGCCGGCATCGACACCAAGGTGCCCAGCCTGGACGAGGTCTTCCTCGCCATCACCGGCAAGCCCGCCTCCGCCGCGGTGCCCGCCCCCAGCCTCGCCAAGGAGCCCGTCGCATGACCACCGCCACGCTCACCCCGCCCCGGGCCCGGGACACCCGGCCGCCGGCGGAGGATTCCCGGATCGGCCTGGCCGGCACCCTGCGCCACGTCGGCGCGCTGACCCGGCGCAACCTGATGCGGATCAAGGCCGACCCGGAGTCGATGTTCGACGCCGTGCTGATGCCGATCATCTTCACCGTGCTGTTCGTCTACGTCTTCGGCGGCGCGATGGCCGGCAACCAGGACGACTACAAGCAGTACCTGATCCCCGGCCTGCTCGGACAGACCGGCCTCACCCTCGCGATGGCCGTCGGCACCGGCCTCAACAGCGACTTCCAGACCGGCGTGATGGACCGCTTCCGCACCCTGCCGATCGGCCGGGCCTCGGTCCTGCTGTCCAAGATCGTCGCCGAGACCCTGCGCGGACTGCTCTCCTTCGCGATCCTGATCGGCTTCGCGATGTGCATCGGCTTCGAGGTGCGGACCGGACCGCTGGAGGTGCTGGCCACCATCGGCCTGGCCCTGGTGTTCGGCATGTCGATCGTCTGGATCTCGATGCTGCTGGGCATGGCCCTGCGCAGCGCCCAGGCCGTCCAGGGCGTGGCCATGCTGGTCCTGATGCCGATGCAGTTCGGCAGCTCGATCTTCGCCAGGCCCGACACCATGCCGGGCTGGCTGAAGTCCTTCACCGAGGTCAACCCGCTGTCGGCGCTGGCCGACGCCTCCCGCTCGCTGCTCAACGGCGAGGGCCCGGTGGCCCACCCGGTGATGATCGTGCTGGTCTGGTCGGCCGCCGTCACCGCGATCTTCGCCCCGCTGGCGGTCGCCCGGTTCCGCAAGCGGACCTGACCCCACGACCGCCGTCGGCTCCCCCTCGACTCCCGCCGGGGAGGGCCGGCGGACGAGAACGGCCGGCCGCCCGGGACAGGCGCCGGCCGCGGAACGGGCCCGTGCGGCCGGTGACCGGGGGACGGGCGCCGGCCGCGGAACGGGCCCGTGCGGCCGGTGACCGGGGGACGGGCGCCGGCCGCACGGGCCCGCGGAGTCCGGGAAGTCCGCGGGGTCCGCGGGGTCCGGGGAGTCCGGGGAGTCCGGGGAGTCCGGGGCTAGCCGATCAGCCCCTCCAGCAGCTCGAAGGCCTGCTCCTGGGACGTCCCGACCCCGCCGTCCCGGGCCTCCTCGTACTCGGCGTCGCCCATCACCTCCCGCAGGACGGCCTCCGTGCGCGCCCGCTCGGACCGCTCCAGGTAGCCGCCCTTGGGGCCGTTCAGCCCGCCGTGCGCGCCCATCAGCACGGCCGCCGCCCGGGCCCGCTCCAGGTCCCCGTCGCGCCCGGCGAAACTGCACAGCACCGCCGTCACCGCGGGCACCACCATGACCGTCATGTGCTCGGCGAAGCCGCTCGCCGCCGTCACCGCCCGCAGCTGCCGCCAGCCGTCGCGCAGCATCTCGAACCCCGCCTCCGGATCGCCGGCCCGGGCCGTGATCCAGCCCCGGGCGCTCAGCAGCATCCCGGTCACCAGGCTCGGCGCGAAACCGCCGACCCGGACCGTGTCCAGCTCGTCCAGCTCGGCCAGCGCCAGCTCGAACTCGCCGCGCTGGGCGTGCAGGCCGCAGAGCGTCAGGTGGCCGAACATCAGGGCCCCGGTGGTGGACTGGTTGAGTCCCGGGGTCTCGATCGAGGCCAGTGCCTCCCGGACGACCCGCTCGCCGCGGTCCACGTCGTGCTCCAGCAGGGCGGTGCCCAGATTCACCCGCAGGATCGGCACCTCCAGCGGCGCCCCCAGCTCCTCGACCAGCCCGATCGCCCGCTCGTACGCCTCCGCGGCGGCCGCGGACTCGCCCCGGTTGGCCAGCGACTCGCCGTGCGCCGCCAGCGCCTGGGAGATCCCCCAGAGGTTGCCCGCCCGCTCGTACAGCTCCAGCGAGCGCTTGCCGTCCACGATGCTCTGCTCCGCGCCGCTCGGCCAGTCGTTCAGCATCCTGGCCCGCACCTGCAGGATGAACGCCAGGTCGCTCGGCCCGCCGTGCCGCTCGCAGCCGAGCACGGCGTCGTCCAGCAGGTCCTTCATCACCTCCAGGCGGCCGGCCAGGAACGCGCCGAACACCCGCATCAGCGCCGGGAAGCGGTAGGACTGCGGCAGGTCCGGGGTGTAGGCGTCCATCAGCCGCTGGGCGACCTCGACCGCCTCCGGGTCGCCGAGAACCTCCAGGTTGCCCTCGAACAGCCCGATCAGCCGGAACATCGCGAGCAGCCGGCGGGCCTCCTCGACCACCGGCGCGGACAGCGGCAGCTCGTACGCGAACACACTGTGCTCCAGCGGCACCGCCCGCGGGGCGTCCGGGCCGAACGGGTCCGGGCCGAGCGCGCCGACCGCGGTGTACCAGGTGCGCGCCTCCATGCTGTAGCCGCGCAGCGACCAGTACCAGCTCATGCCGACGGCAAGCAGCAGCGCCTGCTCCTCGTCCCGCAGGTCGATCGCCCGGCGCAGCGCCGCGCGAATGTTGTCCTGCTCGCGCTCCAGCACCGCCAGCCAGTGCAGCTGCCGGGGGCCGTGGATCTGCGTGTCCGCGACCGAGATCATGGTGCGGAAGTGCGCCAGGTGACGGGCCTCGGTGGCGGCGCGCTCGGCGGCGGACGCGGCCAGGCGCTCGGTCGCGTACTCGTGGATGGTCTCCAGCATCCGGTAGCGCGGCAGGCTGGCCCCGTCCAGGTCGGCCACCAGCAGGGACTTGTCGACCAGCGACAGCAGCAGGTCGGCGACCTCGCCGGTGGCCACCTCGACGCCGTCGGCGCAGACCGCCTCGGCGTCCTCCAGCTGCCAGCCGCCCGCGAACACCGCGAGCCGGCGCAGCACCGCCCGCTCCCGCTTGCCCAGCAGGTCCCAGCTCCAGTCGACCACCGCGCGCAGCGTCTGCTGGCGCGGCAGCAGGGTGCGGCTGCCCGCGGTGAGCAGCGCGAACCGGCCGTCCAGCCGGTCGGCTATCTGGCGCGCCGTCATCACCCGCAGCCGGGCGGCGGCCAGTTCGATGGCCAGCGGCAGCCCGTCCAGCCGGCGGCAGATCTCGGCGCACGCCTCCGGGTCGCCCTGCGGGTCGAAGCCGGGACGGGCGGCGGCCGCGCGCTCGACGAACAGCCGCAGCGCGACCGGGTCGGGCAGCGGCTCCACCGGCAGCACCGTCTCCCCCGGCACGCCCAGCGGCTCGCGGCTGGTGGCGAGCACCGTCAGCCCGGGGCACTCGGCGAGCAGGACGTCGGCGAGGTCGGCGGCCGCCTGGATCAGGTGCTCGCAGTTGTCCAGGACGAGCAGCATCCGGCGGTGGCCGCAGTGCTCGACCAGCCGGCGCAGCGGGTCCTCGGCCCGCTTCTCGATCACCTCGGCGACCATGCTGGTGCTGTGCAGCACGATCTCGCGCAGGCCGAGCGCCGAGACCACGGCGGCGGGCACCGCGTCCGGGCTCTCCAGCGGGGCGAGTTCGGCCACCCAGACGCCGTCCGGCCAGCGTCCGGCGGACTGCTCGGCGCGGCCGGCCTCGGTCGAGAGGCTGGTCTTGCCGGAGCCGCCGGGGCCGGTCAGGGTCACCAGTCGACGGTCCGTCAGCATCGCGCGCAGCGAAGCGAGATCGTCCTCGCGGCCGACGAAGCTGGTCAGCCGGCCGCGCAGGTTGCCGCCGGGGCGCGGGAGTTGGGGCGCCGCGGGGGCGGGGGTGGCGGCGGGGGCGGGATCCGGGTTCCGCCCCTCCTGGGCCGCCGGGGACGCCGGGTCCGCCGGGACCACCGGGGACGCCGGGTCCGTCAGGTCCGTCGGGTCCGTCGGAGCGAGCAACTCGGCGTACAGGGAACGGAGTCCGCGCCCCGGGTCGACGCCGAGCTCGTCGGCCAGGGCGCGCCTGGTCCGCTCGTAGTGGCGCAGCGCCTCGGCCGTCCGCCCGCCCTCGTGCAGCGCCCGAATCATCAGCAGCTGCAACGGCTCGTCCAGCGGCTGCCGTTCGCACAGCTCGGCCAGTTCGGCGATCAGCTCGGCGGCCCGGCCGAGGCCGAGGTCCGCGGTGATCCGGTGGCGCCGGGCCTCCTCGTACTGGGCCTCCAGCCGGACGGCCGGTCCGGTGCGGTCCGGCAGGTCGGCGAGCGCGGGGCCGCGCCACAGGGCCAGGGCGGCGCGCAGCCGCTCGGCCGCGAGCGCGTGGTCCCCGGCGTCCAGGGCGCGGCGGCCCTCACCGGTCAGCCGCTGGAAGTCGGCGAGGTCGGTGGCCGGGCCGGTCAGCCAGTACCCGGCCGGGCCGGAGCCGACCTCGTCCCGGCCGATGGTGCGGCGCAGCCGGCCGACCAGGGTCTGGAGCGCGGCGGAGGAGTCCTGCGGCGGCTCGGCCTCCCACACCTCGTCCACCAGCAGGTCGGCCGGCACCGGCCGGCCCTGCCGCAGGGCCAGGGCGGTGAGCAGGGCCCGCAGCCGGGCGCCGCCGATCGCTACCGGCGTGCCGTCGTCGTGGTGGGCCGTCGTCGTCCCGAGGATGCCGTAGTGCACCGCACCATTCTGGTCGATGCCCGGGGGAAGGGCCGCACAATTGTGCTGGGCCCCTCCCGGCCCCGGCACGTAGGGTGGAACGCCACCGCGCGCCCGGACGTTCACCCGGGACGGCTTGTCCGGTCACCGGCCCGCCCGGCATGATCGACCCGCCCGCGCCCGCCCGCCTTCCCCTCCCCACGGAGCACCCAGACCATGACCTTCGCCGCCACGCCGCGCTCCCGCAGCGAGGACCGCCGGATCAGCCCGGTGTTCTGGGCGCTCCTCGCCGTCCTCGGCACCTCCGGCTGGGCGGTGTACCAGGGTTACGGCAACGCCTCGTTCGGGGTGTTCCTGTTCGTGGTCGCGGGCTGGATGGTCTCCCTCTGCCTGCACGAGTACGCCCACGCGCGCACCGCGCTGCACGGCGGCGACATCACCGTCGGGGCCAAGGGCTACCTCACGCTCAACCCGCTGAAGTACGCCAACGTGCTGCTCAGCTTCGTGCTGCCGATCGTCTTCGTGATCCTCGGCGGCATCGGCCTGCCCGGCGGCTCGGTCTGGATCGAGCGGCACCGCGTCCAGGGCCGGCTCAAGCACAGCCTGATCTCGGCGGCCGGTCCGCTGGTCAACCTGCTCATCGCGGCGGCGCTGCTGATCCCGATCGGCGCGGGCTGGCTGGACGACCCGACCGTGCACGCGTTCTGGAACGGCTACGAGCTGACCATCTCGCCGTTCTCCGGCGCGCTGGGCTTCCTCGGCTTCCTCCAGCTGAGCGCCGCCGTGCTGAACCTGCTGCCGGTGCCCGGACTGGACGGCTACGGGATCGTCGAGCCCTGGCTGTCCTACAAGACCCGGCGCGCGGTCGAGCCGTTCGCGCCGTACGGGATGCTCGCGGTGTTCGCGCTGCTGTGGCAGCCCCAGGTGAACCAGTTCTTCTTCGGGATCGTCCACGGCCTGATGACCCTGTTCGGCGTGGACCAGGACTACGCCACGCTCGGCCGGTACCTGTTCAGCTTCTGGAAGAACTAGCTCCTCCGGGGACCGCGGGCAGGGCCTCAGCCCTGCTCGGCGGCCGCCGCGGCGATCCGGGCCCGGCGGCGGTCCATCCACAGCACGTTGCTGGCCACGCCGGCCAGCGGCAGCCAGATCAGGCCCAGCCAGAAGCCCTGGACCAGCGAGACCACCAGGGCCACGAGCGCGAGGACGACGGCGGCCAGGGCGAAGAGGGACGTGCGAGGCATGGCGGGAGGCTCCTAGAACGGGTGCGGGCGGCCGGGTCACGGCCGCCACCCATTGTCGCCGACCTCACCTCCGGAGCCGGTCCAGGGGTGAGGTCGACACGGCCCCCGCCGGTCAGACGTCGGTGATCCGCAGGCCCGCGTGGGCCTTGTAGCGGCGGTTGACCGAGATCAGATTGGCGACCAGCGACTCCACCTGGTGGGCGTTGCGCAGCCGGCCCGCGTAGATGCCGCGCATCCCGGGGATGCGGCCGGCCAGGCCCCGCACGACGTCGGTGGCGTCCCGGTCGTCGCCGAGCACCATGACGTCGGTGTCGATGCTCTCCACCGACTCGTCCTGGAGCAGCACCGCCGAGAGGTGGTGGAACGCGGCGGTGACCCGGGAGTCCGGCAGCAGGGCGGCGGCCTGCTCGGCGGCGCTGCCCTCCTCCGGCTTCAGCGCGTACGCGCCCTGCTTGTCGAAGCCCAGCGGGTTGACGCAGTCGACGACGATCTTGCCCGTGAGCTCCTCGCGCAACGCGGTCAGGGTGGCGGCGTGGCCGTCCCACGGGACCGCGATGATCACCACGTCGCTCTCCCGGGCGACGGCGGCGTTGTCGGCGCCGCGCACGCCGAGGCCCAGCTCCGCCGCCGAGGCCTCGGCACGGGCGGCGTCACGGGAGCCGATGAGCACCTGCTGGCCGGCCTTGGCCAGCCGCAGGGCCAGTCCCCGCCCCTGGTCGCCGGTGCCGCCGAGGACACCGACCACCAGCTGCGAGACGTCCGGCACCTCGTGGGCCGGGTTTGTCGCTGAATCGAGGGAAGTCATGGGCCGATCCTGCCAAATCCCCGGCCCGGCGGGACATCCTGGCCCGCATGGACGCGGTGAGAGTTTCGGCACTCCGGGAACGGCTGACGGGAACGGGCTGGCTGGAGGCGGTCGGCGGCTTCGCCGGGGCGCTGCGCCGCTCGGTGGAACGGCGCGGGGCGAGCGGGCTGCTGCTGGTCGGCACCGAGGCGTACGAGCCCTGGCACCTGGCCGCCCACCTGGACGACGAGGCCGCGTGGTCGGACATCCCCCGGCTGGCGCCCACCCTGCTGCGGCACAGCCCGCCGGCCGGCGCCCCCGCCCACCTGCTGCACGACCTGCGACGGCTCACCGGGGCCGGGCGCGGCGACACCGTGCTGGTGGTGGTCCCGGAGGCGGCCGGCGCCCCGCTGCTGGAGCGGGTGCAGGACGCCCGGCGGCGCGGCGCGACCGTGCTCGCGCTGGACGGCGGCGCCCCGGCCGGGCCCGGGGCGGCCGGCGGCGCGGGTGGGCCCGGGGGGCCCGGGGGGCCCGGTGGGCCTGACGGCTCCGGTGGCCTCGGCGAGCTCGCGCACGAGCGGCTGGCCGTCGGCACCGCCGCCGAGGGCCCCTTCGACCTCGCCCAGCACCTGGTCAGCGTCGCCGCCGGACAGCGGACCGACCGCCGCTCCGTCCGGGACCGGCTCGCCCGACTCGCCGAACGGCTGACCTCGACGCCCGCGATCAGCCGCTGGTGAACCGGGCGCCCGAGCCACCGGTGCGCGCGTCCCGTCCGCCGACGGGCCGAAAATCCTTTGCGGAAGCGGTGACCGCCGTCCGAGGATGACGGTTCGTGAACGTCGACGAACCCCCGCGTCCCGCCGTGCCCGGGCGCGCCCGGAGGCTGCTGCGATCGCTGACGCCCGACCTGGCACCCTGGCGCGCCTCCCGCGACTTCCGCTACCTGTGGACCTCCGGCTGCGTCACCAGCTTCGGCAGCTTCCTGACCTTCGTCGCCGTGCCGATGCAGATCAAGGAGCTCACCGGCTCCTCCTTCGCGGTCGGGCTGATCGGCGCCGTCGAACTCGTCCCGCTGATCGTCTTCGGTCTCTGGGGCGGCGCCCTCGCCGACGCCCTGGACCGCCGCAGGCTGGTGCTGCGCGCCGAGGCCGCGCTCGGCCTGCTGGCCGGGCTGCTGCTGCTCAACGCCCTGCTGCCGAACCCGCTGGTCTGGCCGATCTACCTGGTCGCCGCACTGGTCGCGGCCGCCGACGGCCTCCAGCGCCCGGCCCTGGACTCGCTCACCCCGCGGATCGTCCCGCACCAGCACCTGACCGCCGCGTTCGCCCTCAAGTCGCTGTACCACAACGCCGCTTCGGTGGCCGGCCCCGCGCTGGCCGGGGTCGTGGTGGCCTTCGCCGGGGTGCAGACCGCGTACGCGCTGGACATCCTCACCTTCGCGGTCTCGCTGCTGCTGCTCGTCCGGATCAAGGCGGTGCCGCCGCCCACCGGTGCCGAACGGCCGTCCGTCCGGGCGGTGCTGACCGGCGTCCGCTACGCCTGGAGCCGCAAGGACCTGCTCGGCACCTACGCGATCGACGTCTGCGCCATGCTGTTCGCCTACCCGGTGGCCGTCTTCCCTTTCCTGGCCTCGGAGTTGGGGGCGGACTGGGCGCTCGGCCCGATGTACGCCGCCTCCGCCCTCGGCGCCCTGCTGGTCGGCGCCACCAGCGGCTGGACCTCCCGCGTCCACCGGCACGGGCGGCTGCTGGTGGCCGCCGCCGTCGGCTGGGGCGCGGCGATGGCGCTCGCCGGACTGTCCGAGCACATCGGGCTGGTGCTGCTCGGCCTGGCGCTGGCCGGCGGCGCCGACGAGATCAGCGGGCTCGCCCGCTCGACCATGTGGAACCAGTCCATCCCCGACGAGTTGCGCGGGCGGATGGCCGGCGTCGAACTGCTCAGCTACTCCGTCGGCCCGCAGCTCGGCCAGGTCCGGGCCGGCACCATGGCCGGGCTGGTCGGCGTGCGCGCCGCCGTCTGGGCCGGCGGCGTCGCCTGCGTGGTCGCCGTGCTCGCGGTCGCCGCCGCCCTCCCGAAGCTGCTCGGCTACGACGACCGCACCGACCCCCACGCCGCCGCCGTCCGCGCCGAGCACGAACGCACCGAACGGGAGGCCGCCCCGACGGCGTGACGAGCCCACCGGGCCGGCTACTCGGCGTCGTCCTTCGGCTTGTCGCTCCAGCGCGGGTCGTTCTGCCACTCGCGGTTGCGCTCGTCGGCGATGCGCAGCGCCTGGGCGGCCTCCTCGGGGGTGGCGTACGGGCCCAGGCGGTCCTTCGCCGGGCACTCCGGGCCCTCTTCGACCTTGTTGTGCTTGATGCAGTAGAACCACTCGCCGGGTTTGCCGGTCGGCTTGCGGTTGAATCCGAGGGGCATGGCGCTCTCCCGTTCAGAAGGCCAGAAGGATGGGTCGGTACCGATCATTCCCCGCCCCGGCCCGGGCCGCACACCCCCCGGGGCCCCGGGGACCGGCGACTAGACTCGCGGCATGGCTCTCGTACCCGGCATCCAGTCCCCCACCCGCAAGGTCCCGGCGCACATCGCGCGCCCCGAGTACGTCGGCAAGTCCGCGCCGACGCCGTACACCGGGCCCGAGGTGCAGACCGCCGAGACGATCGAGAAGATGCGGATCGCGAGCGGGATCGCCGCCCGGGCGATGGAGGAGGCGGCCAAGCTGATCGCCCCCGGCGTCACCACCGACGCGCTGGACGCCGTCGCCCACGCCTACATGTGCGACCACGGCGCCTACCCGTCCGACCTCGGCTACCGGGGCTTCCCCAAGTCCGTCTGCACCTCGATCAACGAGGTGATCTGCCACGGCATCCCGGACTCGACCGTGCTCCAGGACGGCGACATCGTCAACATCGACGCCACCGCGTACATCCACGGGGTGCACGGCGACCTCAACGCCACCTACCTGGTCGGTGACGTGGACGAGGAGTCCCGGCTGCTGGTCGAGCGCACCCGGGAATCCCTCGCCCGGGCGATCAAGGCGGTCAAGCCGGGTCGTCAGATCAACGTCATCGGGCGGGTCATCGAGTCCTACGCCAAGCGCTTCGGGTACGGCGTGGTGCGGGACTTCACGGGACACGGCATCAACACGTCGTTCCACTCCGGCCTGATCATCCCGCACTACGACAGCGAGCGGGCCACCGAGGTGATCAAGCCGGGCATGACCTTCACCATCGAGCCGATGCTGACCCTGGGCACCTACGACTACGAGATCTGGGAGGACGGCTGGACGGTCGTCACCAAGGACCGCAAGCGCACCGCCCAGTTCGAGCACACCCTGGTGGTCACGGCGGACGGTGCGGAGATCCTCACCCTGCCGTGACCGGGGCGCGGCCGGCGTGAGCCGCGCCGCCCGGTGGGCGCCCTAGCCGATCAGCCACTGCTCCTCGGCGACGGCGCCCACCTCGGTGCAGGCGTCGGTGAGCACGTCCAGTACCCGCAGCGGGTCCGGCAGTGGCTGCTCGGGCCCGCGCAGCCACCTCACGTGGGAGCCGTCCGGCAGCGCGGCCGGCGGCAGCAGGGTGTACGAGCCGCGGCAGTGCCAGCGCAGGCCGGGGTGCTCGGACATGGTGTCCGGGGTGGAGTCGAGCGCGCTCGGCCACCACTCGTCCTCGTCCTGCGGGGTGCCGCGGGTGGCGGTGAAGAACAGGTAGCGGTCCTCGCCGACGGCGGCGACCGGGCCCTCGACGCCCAGTGCGGTCAGCCGCTCCAGCGCCAGCCGTCCGGCCTCCGCCGGGACGTCCAGCACGTCGTGCACCCGGCCGGTGGCGGTGATGAAGTTGGCCTGCGGGTCGCGGGCGAGCCAGCGGGAGAGCTGCTCGGGGTCGGTGGTGGCCTGGGTCTGCCAGGCGAAGGACACCGGGTGCTGGGCGGGGGCCGGGCACGCCACCCGGTCGCAGGAGCACCGGTAGCCGGCCGGGTGGGCGGCGGGCGCGAGCGGGAATCCGGCGCGCGCGGCGCCGAGCAGCTGATCGAGTCCGGCGGCCGGGTCGTCGGCGCCCCCCGCCCGCTGACGTTCACGCTTCTGCCACCAGGTCGTCCACCTGCTGCCGGCTTCCATCGGGCCCCTTCCGCGCAACTGCCGTGCCTGGTGCGACACAGCGTTCGACGTACCACTCGACGCAACGCACGGCGCCCCCGACTGCTTCCCGGGGTGCTCGGCCCTGACGTCCGCGCCCTGCCGGCCGTGGACCGGGGTCACCGGGCGGCCGACGCCCGGGTCACGGTACGCAGTCGCGGCAGCACGCTGTCCGCGCCAAATCGGCCGGAGGGCGCGCGGATTCGCGCCTCGCCCGGCCCGTACGGGCCCGCTGACCCGGGTGGACCCCGAGGGCGTAACAGGAAGGATAAGGGTGCGGAGGGCCTCCGGATGACCGGGGGCGGTGCCTCTCCGGTCACACTCGCGGTGACGCCCACGGGCGCACCCCGGGCACACTCCCGGCACGCCGCTCGCACGCGACGTCCCGCCCGCCCTCCCGTCCGGGAGCCCCCGGTCGCCCCGGCGCTCCCCCGCCGGCACCCCGTGCGGCGCCCCGGGCACGGCCCCGGCCCTGGTCCCGGTCCCGGTCCGGCGCGGAGGTGAGACCCTGGGGGGATGAAGAGCGCGGACACCGAATTCGTCGGCGGCCCCCTGGACGGGACGATCCTGCCCATCCCCCTGGGGCCGATGCTCGGCGTGCCCAAGAAGTACAAGGTTCCGGTCCCCGCGCACGGCGAGGCCACCGCGCGCACACTGGTGTACGTCCGGAGCAAGCAGGTTCGGGGCCTGAGCTGGTTCTGGCGCTACGAGTACGACGAGGCGGCCACCGTCCGCGCCTCCGGCTGACGAGCCGCGCGCTTCGCCGTCGCCCCGCGTCGCCCTGTCTTGCCCCTGTTGCCCTGCGTTGCCCTTCGTTCGCCTCCTGGGGAGGTCGGCATGGCGAGGACGGTTCGGCACCCGAGGAGCCGCTCCCGGGCGGTGGAGCACCACAACCGGCAGGTCGCCGGCGTCACCGGGGTGCTGCTCCTGGTGGTGTGCCTCTACAGCGTGGCCATCGGGCCGAACGCCTGGCTCTGGTTCGGCTGGGTGGTGCTGCTGCTGGTGTCCGTGGCGCTGTTCACGGTCCGGCCGTGAAGCCCGTGAGGCCCGTGAGCCCCGCGAGGCCCGTACGGCCCTCCCCCGGACCGCCCGGGCAGCGGCACCGCCCGTCCCGTTCCCCGGCGGGCTGCCCGGCGGCGCCCCCCGCGGGTTCTTTCCCGGCTTCTCCCCCCGGGCCGGTCAGTCGTCCTCGGCGAGGATGAGGTACAGCTTCTTGCGGGCCTCGGTCAGTACGGTCAGGCCCTTGGCGCGCTGCGCCTCGGTGCCGGTGGCCATGACCTGCCGGATCGCCTGGTCGACGGCGGCGAGTGCCTGGCCGACCTCCTGGACGGCCTCCCAGTCGACCTCCCGGCCGGCCTCCGCCCACGGTTCGGCCGGCCCGGCGTCGGCCTCGGCCCGGCCCGCGTCGGTGAGCGAGACCAGCCGCTTGCCGCCGACCTCCTGCGCCGTGATCAGGCCCTCCTCCTCCAGCAGCTGGAGGTTGGGGTAGATCGACCCCGGGCTGGGCCGCCAGGCCCCTCCGGTCCGCTCAGTGATCTCGGCGATCATCTCGTAGCCGTGCATCGGCCGCTCCTTGAGCAGCGCCAGCAGCGAGGCCCGGACGTCACCGCGCCGGGCCCGCCCGCCGCGCCGCCCGTGCGGACCTCCGCGCCGGCCGCCGTGACCGCCGAAGCCGTGCCCGAACGGGCCGCCCATCGGCCGGCCGGGGCCGCCGCCGCCGAACGGCGGGCCGAACCCGCCGAACGCCTCCCGGCCCTCGACGCCCTCCCCGGGCATCCCCCGGAACTCCGGGCCCGGGCCGCGGCGCCGGCCGCCGCCCGGGCCGCCTCCGCGCGGGCCTTCCCAGCGGAATCGCATTCCTTGACCTTCCGAGCGCATCGCGCCCACCTCCGTCTCCACGGTTCGACGAGGCAGTCGAGTTACTGTCTCGATAGCTCGACGATATATCGGTGACTGTCGCTCGTCAACGGATTCCGACACGCCCACGGAGCACGACGCATCCCCCGTCCAGCCGCTACGGTGGCGGGCATGGCCGCAGAACGAGACCTCGCGACGCTGCTGCGCGCAATGAGCCCGCAGCTCAACCCGGGGCGGTACGTCTACTGCACGCTCCCCGCCCGGGTGCCCGCCGGCATGCGGCCGGTGGTGACCGTCGCCGAGCCCGAGGGGGTGACGATGGTGGTCGCCCAGGAGGAGGCGGACGCGCTCGGGCTGCGCTACGAGTACGTGGCGGCCTGGATCACCCTGCGGATCCACTCGGCGCTGGAGGCCGTCGGGCTGACCGCCGCGGTGTCCGGCCGGCTCGCCGAGGAGGGCATCAGCTGCAACGTGGTGGCCGGTTTCCACCACGACCACCTGTTCGTCGCCGCCGACGACGCCGACCGCGCCGTCCGCGCCCTGGAGGACCTCTCCGCCCGCTCCGCCTGAGCCCCCGCCGCTCGCCCCGGGTGGCCGCCGCCGACCGGGCCTTCGACACTGGGAGACGAGCCGCCCCGCCGGGACGGCCCCACCGGAAGGAGACGGCCGCCATGGCCATCTGCGTCACCTGCGGCAACGACTACTGGCTGGCCTTCGAGATCAAGACGGTCACCGGCGACACCTACACCTTCGACAGCTTCGAGTGCGCGATGGAGAAGCTCGCCCCGCGCTGCGAACAGTGCGACGTGCGCATCGTCGGCCACGGCGTCGAAGTCGCCGGCATGTTCTTCTGCTGCGCCAACTGCGCCCGCGTCAACGGCGGTCTCGGCGACCAGATCCGCGACGCCGTCGGCGCCCGCCCCGCCTGACCCGGCGGGGCCCCGCGCCGGACGGCGGGGAGGGAAAGGGGCGGAAGAGTCGGCCTGTACGCCGGGTTCTGTCTCCCGGGTTGCTTGCGCGGCCCGGGGAGGCGGCCATCCATCTAGGGCTGCCGTTGCCGACAGCCTCGTGCGGTCCACCCGCGGACTCGGGCGAGCAGCCTTCAAACATCCGCGCACGGTGCCCGAGGGCACCGATCTTGACCTTGCTCCAGGTGGGGTTTACCTAGCCGGCCGGGTCACCCCGGTCGCTGGTGGTCTCTTACACCACCGTTTCACCCTTACCCACCACGAAAAGCGGTGGGCGGTCTGTTTTCTGTGGCACTGTCCCGCGGGTCACCCCGGGTGGGCGTTACCCACCACCCTGCTCTGTGGAGCCCGGACGTTCCTCGGCGGGTCTGGGACCCGTCGCGACCGCCCGGCCGGCTCTTCCGCCGTAGTGGTCATGGTAGCCGCTCGGGCGGCGCCTCCCGTACACCGGACCGGACGGACGGCGCCTCGGCGCCGAGGCGGGCGGCCACCCGGGCGGCCGTCGCGCTCGCCCAGGCCGTGGTGGTGACCAGGCCCAGGACGAGGACGGCGCCGCCGAGGCCGACCAGGATCCACCAGCCGGCGTGGCTGGCCCGGGCGAAGCCGGTCGCGACCGGCCCGACCACGGCCGAGGCGACGACCGTGCCGATCACCGCCACACCCAGCGACTGGCCGATCTGACGGCTGGTCGAGGCGACCGCGGCCGCCACGCCCGCCTGGGCGCGCGGCATGCCGGACACCGCGGCGTTGGTGATCGGCGCGTTGACCATGCCGAAGCCGAAGCCGAACAGCCCGTACGCGGCCAGCAGCAGGGCGGGCGGGGAGTCGGCGGCGAGCCGGGTCAGCAGCAGCCCGCTCGCGGCGAGGCCGAGCCCGGCCGCGACCAGCGGCAGGCGCGGGCCCCGGCTCGCGACGATCCGCCCGGACAGCGGCGCGCAGACCAGCATCATCCCGGCCATCGGCAGCGTCCACAGGCCGGCCTCGACCGGGCCGTAGTGGCGGACGTCCTGGAGGTAGAGGGTGTTGAGGAAGAGGAAGCCGCCGAGCGCGGCGAAGGCGCAGACCGCGGTGACGGTGGCGCCGGTGAACGGCGCGCTGGCGAAGAACCTCGGGTCCACCAGCGGCTCGGCCACCCGGCGCTCCCAGAGCGGGAAGGCGATCAGCGCGGCCCCGGCGGTGGAGGCCAGCGCGAGGATCAGCGGGGACGTCCAGCCGTTGGCCGGCCCCTCGATGATCGCGGCGGTGCCGCAGCCGAGCAGCACGATCATCAGCAGCTGCCCGACCGGGTCCAGCCGGCGCGCCCGGGGCGCCCGGGACTCGGGCACGAAGCGGGCGGTCAGCGCGATGGCGGCGAGCGCCACCGGGACGTTGATCAGGAAGATCGACGGCCAGCCCGCGCCGTCCACCAGGAAACCGCCGAGCAGCGGGCCGAGCGCCATCGAAATGCCGACCACGCCGCCCCAGACGCCGATCGCCCGGGCCCGCTCCTTCGGGTCGGTGAAGGTGTTGGTGATGATCGACATCGCCACCGGGTTGAGCATCGAGCCGCCCACCGCCTGGAGCGCCCGGAAGGCCACCAACCAGCCCAGGCTCGTCGCCTGGCTGCACAGCAGCGAGCCGAGCGCGAAGCAGACCAGCCCGGTCTGGAACACCCGGCGGCGACCGAAGCGGTCGGCCACCGAGCCGAACAGCATCAACAGCGAGGCCAGCACCAGGGTGTAGGCGTCGATGATCCACTGCAGCCCGGACGCCGGGGCGCCCAGGTCCCGCTGGATCACCGGCAGGGCGATGTTCACCACGGTGTTGTCGAGGCCGACAATGAACAGGCTCAGGCAGCAGATCGCCAGGACGAGCAGACGGCGGCGGGGGCCGGGCGCGGGCCCGGGGGCAGGCACGGGCGCGGCGGCGGCGCGGGGCTGGGGGGCGGGCACGGACCGATCCTCCCACCGCGGGGTGGCCCGGGGCGGGTTGGCGGCGCGTCCGGGTGGCGCGTCCGAGTGGCGCCTCCCGGGCCGCGGCGCCCCCGGCCGGGGGGGTGGCGCGGCCCGGCGGCCCCGGCGGGCTCAGCGCCCCAGCAGGGACTTCAGGTCCTTGGCGGCGAGCGCGACCGCGCCGTCGTAGCCCCCGGTGGCGAGCCGGAGCATGAAGGCCACGGCGTCGTCCGGGTGCGGGTCGGTGTACGGCTCGCCGTTGTAGTCCAGGAACAGCAGCATCGCCTCGAAGGCGGTGCGCTTGTTGCGGTCGATCAGGGGGTGGTTGCGGGCCAGGCTCTGGCCGAGGGCCGCCGCCTTGGACCAGAGGTCCGGGTAGGCGTCCTCGCCGAACAGGCTCGCCTGCGGGCGGGCGATCGCCGAGAGCAGGCCGCCGAGGTCGCGGACGGTCTCCGGACCGCCGGCGAGGTAGGTGACGTCGTCGAGGTCCAGGTACTCGGTCACAGGTCCTTGAGCCTCTCCAGCGTCTCCGCGTTGGCGGTGCGGATCCGGGCCACCATGGCCGCCCGGCGCTCGGCCCTGCTCTCCCGGCCGGCCTCGCGGCCGGCCTCCGGAGCGGTCTCCGGAGCGGTCGGCCCGGTGAGCGCCCTGGGGACGTCGGACTGGCGGACCTCGAAGGCGAGTTCGGCGGTGTCCGCGCCGTCCGGCGCCCCGGTCACCCGCACCCGCCCGGCCATCACCGCCTGCGCGGCCGCCCGCAGCGCGAACTCCAGCGCCGTCCGGGTCTCGGCCGGCAGGCCGGCGGGCAGGCGCACGGACAGGGACTCCTCCACGGCGTCGTCGTCGCCGGGCACCAGGTCCAGGGGTCGCAGGGTCATCGCACTCACTCTCCTCGCCGCTCACCGTACTGGTGAACAGCCGGGTGCCCCACCGAATTGCCTGCCGCTCCCGCCCGCGGCCGGGCAGTCGAGGGCGAAGGGGCGGGAGCGGGAGCGGCGGGGTCCGTACGGCGGGCGCAGTAGGGTTGCGGGGTTCGTGTGCCACAGATTGTCGAGGAGTCCGCTGTGCTGGTGCTGTTGCCGCCCTCGGAGGGCAAGGCCGGATCCGGGGACGGCGGGCCGGTGGCGCTGGAGCGGCTGTCGCTGCCCGGGCTGACGGCGGCGCGCGGCGCGGTACTGGACGCGCTGGTGCGCCTGTGCCGGGGCGACGAGGACACCGCCGCCGAGGTGCTCGGTCTCTCCCCCGGCCTGCGCGGCGAGATCGCCAAGAACGCCGGACTGCCGACGGCCGGGGCCCGCCCGGCGGGCGAGGTGTACACCGGGGTGCTGTTCGACAACCTCGGCCTGGCCACCCTGGACGCCGCCGCGTACGACCGGGCCGAGCGCTCGCTGCTGGTCTTCTCCGGCCTCTGGGGCGCCGTGCGGATCTCCGACCGGATCCCGTCCTACCGCTGCTCGATGGGCGTGAAACTCCCGGAGCTGGGGGCGCTCGGCGCGTACTGGCGGAGCGTGACGGCCACCGTGCTCCCGGAGGTCGCGGACGGGCTGGTGCTGGACCTGCGCAGCTCCGCGTACGCGGCGGCGTGGAAACCGGCCGGCGAGGTGGCCTCCCGGACCGCGACCGTCCGGGTGCTCCAGGAGCGCGACGGCAAGCGCACCGTGGTCAGCCACTTCAACAAGGCGACCAAGGGCCGGATCGTCCGGGACCTGCTGCTCGCCGGGGCCGAGCCGAAGACCCCCGGCGAGCTGATGGACGCGCTGCAGGAGCTGGGCCACCACGTCGAGCTCGCGGCACAGGGCACGGCGCGCAAGCCGTGGCAGCTGGACGTGGTGGTCACGGACGTGCACTGAGCACGTCCGTGACCGGCGGATCAGCGCAGGTGCGAGGTGTCGTTGAGCAGCCGCAGCGAGGCGTTGCCGTCCGCGTAGTACTGGACGGCGCAGATCGAGGCGGCGGACAGCTCCATCCGGTACATGGAGTCCGGCGGGGCGCCGAGCGCCAGCCGGACCAGGGTCTTGATCGGGCTGACGTGCGAGACCACCAGGACCGTCTTCCCCGCGTACCGGGCGATGATCTTGTCCCGGGCGACGCCGGCCCGGTGGGTGAGCGTGGTGAAGCTCTCCCCGCTGCCGGTCGGCCTGGCCTTGGCGGAGCCGAGCCAGGCGGTCAGGTCGTCCGGGTACCGCTCCCGCACCTCGGCGAAGGTCAGGCCCTCCCAGTCGCCGAAGTCGACCTCGCGCAGCCCGTCCTCGTACCGGACCTCCAGGCCGAGCCGGGCGGCGACGGTCTCGGCGGTCTGCCGGGTGCGGCGCATCGGGGAGGCGACGACCGCCTGGACGCTGCCGCGCGCGGCCAGCGCCTCGGCGGCCCGCTCGGCCTGCCAGCGGCCCTTGTCGGAGAGCTCCGGGTCGCCGCCGCCGCTGCCGGAGAAGCGCTTCTCCGGGGTGAGCGGGGTCTCGCCGTGGCGCAGCAGGACGAAGGTGGTGGGGGTGCCGAGGTCGGCCGGGGCCGCCCAGCCGGCCTTGGGCGCGGCGGTCTCCAGCGGGGGTTCCTCGACGGCGGCCGCCGGCTTGCGGGGCTCCCACTGGCGCCCGGCCTTGCCCGCGTCCATCGCCTCGTTGGCCAGCCGGTCGGCGTCCTTGTTCCGCTCGCGCGGGATCCAGGTGTACGTGACCCGGGCGCGCGGGAGGACGGTGCGCGCCTCGGCGGCGAGCGGCTGCATGTCGGGGTGCTTGATCTTCCAGCGCCCGGACATCTGCTCGACGACCAGCTTGGAGTCCATCCGGACGTCCACCGAGGCGTCCGGGTCCAGCTCGCGGGCCGCCTTGAGCCCGGCGATCAGGCCCTTGTACTCGGCCACGTTGTTGGTGGCGTGGCCGATGAACTCGGCGGCCTCGGCGACGATCTGCCCGGTGTCCCCGTCACGGACCACCGCGCCGTAGCCGGCCGGCCCCGGGTTGCCCCGGGACCCGCCGTCGGCCTCGACGATGAAGCGGGCCGCCACCGGCTCAGACGCCCGAGTCCGAGGTGCGGACCAGGATCCGCGAGCAGTTCTCGCAGCGGACCACCTTGTCGGCCGGCTCGGCCTTGATGGCGTTCAGCTCGGTGATGGAGAACTCGGTGCGGCAGCCCTCGCAGCGGCGCTGGTAGAGGCGGGCCGCGCCGACGCCGCCCTGGGTCTCGCGCAGCTTGGCGTACACCTTCAGCAGGTCGGCCGGGATGACGGTGGCGACGGTCTCGCGGTCGCGCTTGACCTTGTCGGCCTCGCCGTCGATCTCGGCGAAGGAGGCGTCGCGGCGGCCCTCGGCCTCCTTGAGCACGATGGTGGAGTGCTCCAGGCGGGCGGACAGCTCCTCGACCCGGGTGTTGGCGCTCTCCTGGCGCTCCATGATCTCCAGCACGACCTCCTCCAGGTCGCCCTGGCGCTTGGCGAGCGAGCCGATCTCGTGCTGGAGGTTCTCCAGGTCCTTCGGCGAGGTGATCGCGCCGGAGTCCAGGCGCTGCTGGTTGCGGGCGGCACGGGAGCGGACCTGCTCGACGTCCTGCTCGGCCTTGGTCAGCTCGCGGGCGGTGTCGCCCTTCTGGGCCTCGGCGGCGACGACGAGGTCCTTGAGCGCGGTGTGGTCGGCGGTGGCCTTGTCGATCTCGGCGTGCTCGGGCAGGCTCCGGCGCCGGTGGGCCAGCTGGTCGAGCTTCGAGTCGATGGCCTGGAGGTCGAGCAGGCGGATCTGGTCGGCGGGCGCGGCGTTCAAGCGGAGAGCTCCTGTGAATCGGGTCAGGCGGTGAAGGACATGGGGGCGTGCGCGGTCCACGGGTCGGTGACCCGGTGGGAGACCTTGGTCTCCACGGCCCAGCCGCGCTTGTCGGCGACGGCCAGCAGGGCCCGCTCGGCCAGGGTGAGCCAGGGCCACTCGGTGGCCCAGTGGGCGGCGTCGAGCAGCGCGACGGGCGCCGCCTCGGCGGCCTCGGAGGCCGGGTGGTGACGCAGGTCGGCGGTCAGGTAGGCGTCCACGCCGGCCGACCGGACGTCGGCGAAGAGGCTGTCGCCCGAGCCGCCGCACACCGCGACGCGGCTGACCAGCCGGGTCGGGTCGCCGGAGACGCGGACGCCGGCGGCGGTGGCGGGCAGGCCCTTCGCCACCTGCGCGGCGAAGGCGGAGAGGGTCAGCGGGGGCTCCAGCAGGCCGATCCGGCCGGTGCCGCGGCGGCCCAGCGGGTCGGTCGGGTCCGGTACCAGCGGGCCGGTGACCCGCAGGCCCACCGCCTCGGCGAGCGCGTCCGAGACGCCGGGGTCGGCGTGGTCGGCGTTGGTGTGGGCGACGTGCAGGGCGATGCCGTTGGTGATCAGCGTGTGCACCACCCGGCCCTTGAAGGTGGTGGCGGCGACGCTGGTGGTGCCGCGCAGGTAGAGGGGGTGGTGGGTGACCACGAGGTCGGCGCCCCACTCCACGGCCTCGTCGACGACCGCCTGGACGGGGTCGACGGCGAAGAGCACGCGGTTGACCTCGGCCTGAGGGTCCCCGCAGACCAGGCCGACGGCGTCCCAGGACTCCGCCCACTGCGGCGGGTAGACCTCTTCGAGCGCGGTGATGACGTCGGACAGTTTCGGCACCTGTCGAGACTACCGTGCGCGCGGGCGCGGTCGGGCCTCGGCCGTTCGGCGGGCTGCCGGGGGAGTCGCGGCGGCTGTTCGGACGCGGGAGCTGCGGGCGTACGGGTGCGCGTCAATCTGTGACGGGAGGCGCCCGACGGGCCCGCGCGCTCCGTACGCGGCCGCGCGCCGGGCGCCCGTTACTCACAGCAGGGTTCTCGTACGAATTCGAAACCACGCCTTGATCACCCTTACGAGTGAAGTGACCGGCTCTGCGTTGAGGCTTCGGTTGGCTCGAAAGTAACTTCACTCCTGCGAACGGGAGTTGCACCGGCGGCAGCCACGACCCGGAGTCGGGCGGATGCCGCGCGGGCCGGACGGGATCCGGGTGAGCACTCCCGTGCCGGGGCGGCACCGCCGCCCCCTCCGGGGAAACCGATCAGGCCGGGCCGCCGACCCGGGTGCCGCGAGCAGTGGGCACCCGGCGCGGCGGCGGAGACGAAGGGATGTGGTGGCGGATGAGGGCGGGCACATCGCTGCGTGCGGCCGGGGACAGGGGATCGGTGGAGCGCGGACCGGACGCGGCGGGTTCGTGGCCGGGGACGACACGGGCGGCACCGACCGGTGCCGGAGGCCGGGGAGGCGGCGGTGACCGGGACGTCACCGCCGGCGGCTTCCGGCGCGCGGCCGGGCCGCCCGTGTCCTCGCCGCGCGTTCCTGCCCCTCCTTCCGGCGCCGCCCCTTCTTCCGGCAAGGCGCTTCGCTCCGCGCCTGCCTTTTCCTACGCTTCCGCTGCGGCCCCTTCGTCCGGGGCGGGGTGCCCGGCCGGCACCACCGGGGTGAGCGGAGCATGAACGTGGCCACCCGGACCGTGACCCAGGCCCTGCGCCGGCTGAACTTCGCCTTCGCCGCCGACGGCAGCCACGCCGCCTGCCTCGCCTCCTCGGCCGACAGCGGCTGGTACGTGGAGAGCTGGCGGCTTCCGCAGGACGGCGGGCCGGCCGCGCCGACCCCACTGGCACTGCCCGGCAACCGCTCGGAGAGCCTGCGCTCGCAGCTGGTCGCCCTGCCGGACGGCTCGGTGCTGATCTGTCGGCACGACGGCGACCGGCACGACCTGGCCCGCCTGGCGCCGGGCGAAAGCTCCGCCGCGGAACAGCGGCTGGGTGCGCTCAGGATGGCCGGACTGCGGGTGCTGCCGCTCCCGGCACCGGCCGGGGCCGGGCCCCGGACACCGGTGGCGGTCGCCCTCGGCAGCGACACCCGCCCGGCGACCACCGCCTGGCTGGTGCGGACGGACGGCAGCGAGCCCGAACAGGTCGCCGAGATCCCCGGGTTGCACGGCGGCGGCACCTGGCTCGACCGTACGGGCACGCTGCTCGCGCTGGACCGGGTGAACGACGGCCTGGTCCGCAGCGTGGTCCTCGACCTGCGCACCGGCCGCACCACCCCGCTGCTGGAGATCGGCCCGCACAGCAACGACCGCCTCGTCCTGTTCGACCCGGAGAGCCGGTTCGCGATGGTACGCAGCGACGCGCCCGGCACCGACCGGCTCGGCTGGGGCCTCCTCGGCACCGGGGAGCCGCTGCGGTTCCCGGAGTGCCTGCACGTCGCGGGCATGCTCCTGCGACCGGTGGCCCTGCGGGTGGCGGCGGACGGCCCCCGGGTCGCGGTGCAGATCGACCACGGCGCGGGCTCGACACTCGCGCTGTGGCGGCCCGCCGCCGGACGGCTGAACCCGCTGCCGGCGCCGCCCGGGCGGCTCGGCGCGGTCGGCCACTGGGGCGAGGCCGGGCTTCGGCTGCCGTACTCCTCGCCCGACCGTCCGACGGCGCTGGCCACCCTGGACGTCGACGCGCTGCTGGCGCACGGCCCGCTCCCGGCCGCCTCCGCCCCGGTACCGCTGCCGCTTCAACTCGCGCCACTGGCCTCGGGGTTGCCCGGCCCGTGGCGGGACACCGTCCTGCCCTGGCAGCCCGGCGGGATGCGCCCGGTACGGACCGCACCGCCCGGCTGGCGGCTGGACGGCAGCACCCCGCCCGGCGACGGCGGCCGCTGGCAGCCCGCGCAGAGCCTCGAACTGGCGGGCCCGGCAGGCCCGTTGGAGGCCGTGGTGTACGGCGGGGACAGCTGGCTGAGCAGCCCGCACCTGGTGCTGGCGCTGCACGGCGGCCCGGCGGACGCCTGGCGGCTGGAGTTCGACCCGGCGCTGCAGCGGATGGCCGCCGAGGGCCTGGCGGTGGTCGCGCCCAACCAGCGCGGCTCCACCGGCTACGGCGTGGCGCACGCGCTGGCCATCCGGGGCGCCTGGGGCGGCCCCGACCTGGACGACGTCCTGTACCTGCTGGACGGCATCGCGGGCCAGCGCGCCGCCCTGGGCCTGGAGCCGCCCGCCCTCTTCGGGGTCAGCTACGGCGCCTTCCTCGCGCTGCTGGCGGCCGCGCACGCGCCGGCCGGGCAGGTCGCCCGCTGCGCGGTGGTCGCACCGTTCCTGTCCGGCGCCCGACTGCTGGCCGAAGCGGCGCCCCCCGTAGGGGCGTTGGCCACCCGCCTGGGCGGTGGCGAGCCGATCTCCGACGCCCGCGGACCGCGCGACGTCCTGCAACTCGCACACCGGCTGAGCGCGCCGCTGCTGATGGTGCACGGCAACCGGGACGAGGTCGTGCCGGTGAGCCAGTCCCGGTCGCTGCGGCACGAACTGCTGCGGATCGGCCGGGTCGAGGGCGAGGACTTCCGGTACGTCGAGGCGGCGGGCTCCGGGCACGAGGTGCTCGCCGACGAGGGCGCCGCCGTCCTGCACGAGCTGCTGGCCACGTTCCTGCGGACCGGCCGTCCGGGCTGATCCGCCGCCCGCCCGCCGAAGGCCACGGACTCCCGGACCCTCCCGCACGACCGGGCGGCCCCGGCGCCGTGCTGGGCGATCCGAGTGAACTCTCCGCAGGTGAGCGCGGGCCGCCGGCCCGGCCCGGCGGCCTCCGGGCACCGCCCCGGTCCGCCGCGAGCCGGTGCGCCGACGACCCGGCTCCGGGCCCCGGACCAGCACGGGACTCGCGTCAGGATCTCGATAGGATCTCGCCCGTCCCGGCCGTTATGGTGGCCGGGGCACGGGCCGTGATCACCGGCTACGGGCGCGTACCGAGCACCCGATCGGGGACCCGACCGTGCGCCACCGGCGCCGGCCGGGCGCCGATGACCCGCACCCTCCGCACGGAAAAGACGAATCTCATGTCCGACACCCTCACCGACACCACCGGACCCGCGGTTACCGGGACCGACGCCGACGAGAAGACGGCCAAGGACACCGGGTCGCACGGCCGCCACCGCGGTGGCTCCGCCGACGACGACAGCCCGGAGACCGACCCGCACGGCCGCCACCGCGCGGCCGGCGCGCGGGGCTGACCGCACCACCGCCAGGGCGTCGGCGCCAAGGGCACCGCGCAGCAGCACCGCACGGAGGCGCCGCGCCCGAGGGCCCGCCGGGAGAGCACGGACTCCCCCGGCGGGCCCTCGCTCTTTCCCGGGCCCGCCCGGCCGTGCCCGCACCCGGCCCGGCCCTCAGTCCATCGTGACGACCGTCCGCAGCGCCTCGCCGCTGCGCATCTGCGCGATCGCCTCGTTGACGTCGGCGAGCCCCACCCGGTGGCTGACCATCCCGTCGAGGTCGATCCGCCCGGCCCGCCAGAGGTCCACGACCAGCCCGATGGTGCGCGTCACCGTCGCCCCGCCGTACAGCGAGGGCAGCAGGCGCTTCTCGTTGAAGAACAGCTCGCCCATGGTGAACTGCGCGAGGTCGTCCTGCGCGCCCGCGCCGATGACCACCACCGCGCCGCCGCGCCGGGCGGCCTCGTAGCCGGCCCGGACGGTGGCCGCGCGGCCGACCGCCTCGAAGACGTAGTCGAAGCCGCCGCCGGGCAGCGTCCTGGCCGCCGCCTTCAGTTCCTCGGGCGCGATCGCCTCGGTGGCGCCGAAGGCCAGGGCGCGCTCGCGGCGCGAGGCCACCGGGTCGACGACGGTGATCCGGCCGGCGCCGCAGACCCGGGCGCCCTGCACGGTGGCCACGCCGACCCCGCCCGCCCCGATCACCGCGACGGAGGCGCCGGGCTCGACCCGGGCGGTGTTCACGGCGGCGCCGATGCCCGTGGTCACGCCGCAGCCGATCAGCGCGGCGGCCTCGTAGGGGAGGTCGGCGGGCACCTTGATGACGGCGTTCGCCGCGACCACGACCTCCTCGGCGAAGGCCCCGGTGCCGTAGAAGCCGGAGGCGTTCAGCTCGCCCTCGGCGATCCGGAAGCCCGGGGCGCCGAGGCCGCGCAGGCTGGCGATGCACAGGTGGCCGCGGTCCCGGCGGCAGTGGTCGCAGCGGCCGCACGGGGCCATCCAGCAGAGCACCACCCGGTCACCGGCGGCGAGGCCGGTGACGCCCTCGCCCACCTCCAGCACGTCCCCGGCGCCCTCGTGCCCGGGGACGAACGGCGCGGGCTGCGGCAGCACGCCGTTCATCGCGGAGAGATCCGAGTGGCAGAGGCTGGCGGCGCGTATCCGGACCCGTACGGTGCCCGGTCCGAAGCCCACGGCCGTCACGTCCTCGCGGACGTCGAGGGTTTCCTGGCCGGTCTTGTGCAGGACGGCTGCGCGCATGGTGCTGCTCCCTGGGTGCCTGGTGTTCCTCGGATCGGCGGTCGCGCCGATTCTGGCACGGGCGGCGCGGCGCGACGAGAACGCGTTCCACAACATCCGACCGGCGGAACTGTGCGAAGCCGCTGTCCTTTCGCCACCGGAACACGCCATGATCACCACCGTGTCGATACCCCCACCGATGTCGTCGCCGACGTCGCCTCCGATGTCTGCGCCGACCTCCCCCGAGCGGCCCGCCCACGGCGGGCCCTGCCCCCGCTGCGACGCCGCGCTGACCGCCGACCGGCGCTTCACCGCCTGGTGCCCGGCCTGCGACTGGAACCTGTCCCCCGGCCAGGACGGCACCGCCGCGCCCACCCGGCGCGAGCGGGCGGCGGCCGAGCGCACCGACCGGCTGTTCGGGGAGCAGGCCGCGGGCGGCGACTCCCCCACCGCCCGCCGCGACTGGCTGCTGGCCTCCGCCGCCGCCGCTCCGGTCCACCTGGTCACCGTCGGCCTGTTCTGCCTGGCGCTCTGGCTGCTCGTCACCGGGAGCACGGTGCAGCGCTGCGCCGGCGCGGTGGCGCTGGTGATCGCGGTCGCGCTGCGCCCCCGGCTCGGCCGGGTGCCGCGCGAGAACGTCCTCGACCGGGCCTCGGCCCCGGCGCTGTACGGGCTGGCGGACCGGGTGGCCGCCGAGCTCGGTGCCGCGCCGGTGGCCGCCATCGAGGTCACCGACGAGTTCAACGCCTCCTACGGGCTGGTCGGGCTGCGCCGCCGTCCCGTCCTCCACCTGGGTCTGCCGCTCTGGGAGGTGCTGGACGACCGGCAGCGGATCGCCCTGCTCGGCCACGAGTTCGGCCATCACGTCAACGGCGACCACCGGCGCTCGCTCTGGCTGCACAGCGCGATCGTGGCGCTCGCGGCCTGGTACGACATGGTCCGGCCCGACCGTCCGGGCCGCGGACGTGGCGACGAGGTCTCGCTGCTGATCCGGATCGGCGCGATGGTCGGCGCGGTCGTCCTGCGGGCCGTCGCCTGGCTGCTGCTCCAGGGCCTGTACCTGTTCGACCGGCTCACCTCCCGCGCCGGGCAGCAGGCCGAGTACCGCGCGGACGCCCTCGCCGTCCGGGTCGGCGGCAGCGAGGCGGCCGGTGGCCTGCTCGCGACGTTCCTGCTGTTCGGCCCGGTGTGCACGGCCGTGGACCGGATCCGCGCCGAGGAGCGCCGGCGTCCCCGGACGGTCCGCCGCGGCCGGGGCCGGACGGCCGAGCAGCCGGAGCAGCCCGAACAGCCGAAGCCGCCCGCCCCGGACCTGCTCTGGGAGCGGCTGCGCGAGCACCTCGGCTCCGTCCCCGCCACCGAGCGCGAGCGCCTGCTGCGGCTCAGCGCCCGTGACCGTGCCGCCGTGGACTCCACCCACCCGCCGACCCATCTGCGGATCGCGCTGGTCGAACGCGCGGAGGCCCGGCCGGCCGCCGTCACCGCCGCCCCCGCCGAGGCCGGGGCGATCGCCGCCGAGCTGGCCCCGCACCGCGCCCGGATCGCCGCCGACCTGCTCGCCGGCTGACCGGCGACCGGGCGGCGAGCAGGTCGGCGGCCGGGCGCGGTGAGCCCGCGCGGCACCGGCCGCCCCGGCGCCGTCGCCACCGCTACCGTCGAGTAGGGTCCGTGCACGTCCGCCCGCGTCCCGACCCCCGAGGAGCACCGCATGTCCGACCTGCTGCTGAGCGCCGAGCCGGCGCCCGAGGTGCTGGCGGCGTTCGAGGAGGCCACCGGGTTCATGCCGGTGGACGAGGGGCTCGCGCTGTACGCGGCGGCGGTGGCGGTGGCGCGCGGCACCGGGCTGCCGGTGCTGGAGATCGGCACCTACTGCGGCCGCTCGGCGATCCTGCTCGCGGCGGCGGCGCGGGAGGCCGGGACGGTCGCGCTGACCGTCGACCACCACCGCGGTTCGGAGGAGCAGCAGCCCGGCTGGGAGTACCACGACTCGACGCTGGTCGACCCCGAGGTCGGGCTGATGGACACCCTGCCGAGGTTCCGCCGCACCCTGCACGCCGCCGGGCTGGAGGAGCACGTGGTGGCGCTGGTCGGCCGTTCGCCGCGGATCGCCGCCCTGTGGGGGCGCCCGCTGGGCCTGGTGTTCATCGACGGCGGGCACACCGACGAGCACGCGACCGGCGACTACGAGGGCTGGGCGCCGCACCTGGCGCCGGAGGGCCTGCTGGTGGTGCACGACGTCTTCCCGGATCCGGCGGACGGCGGCCAGGCCCCGTACCGGGTGTACCTGCGGGCGCTGGCCGAGGGCTTCGAGGAGGTCTCGGTGACGGGCTCCCTGCGGGTCCTGCGCCGAGCCGCCCGGTAACGCGTTCGTTCCCGCGTCCCCGCACCGATGCTCTAACGTCGTGCCAGGGCTGTCGGGCGGGGGTTCGAACGGTACGGTGGCCGCGCAGCACCAGGCAGAGCGCAGAGCATCGGCGGACGGTGGGGGCCAGCAGCGACATGACGGACCAGCAGAACAGCGCTCCGGCGGTCTGGGACCCCACCGCGCGAGGCGGCGCCGGCGGCTGGGTGCGCGGCCCGCAGCGCCCGGCCGACGCGCAGTCCGCCCCCGGGGCTCCCGCCGCCCCCCAGCCTCCCGCAGCCCCGCAGTCAGCGGCTCCGCAGTCCGCCGCCCACCCCGGCCCGATGGCCCCGCCGCCCGGGCCCGGCGCCGTCGGCGACCAGGGCCCGCCGCTGGGCGCCCGCCCGTACCTGGCCGCCTCGCCCGGCTACGACCCGCCGACCGCCCGGCTGTTCCCCGCCGCGCCGCCGCCCCCGGCCGCCCCGCCCCCGGCCTCGCCGTTCCCCTCCCACGCGGGTCCGCAGTCCCACGCCCCGCAGCAGGCACCGCAGCAGGCCCCCGGCTACGACTACCTCCTGCAGCCGCCCGCCGCCCCGCCGCAGTCCCCGTACGGCGCCCAGCCCCCCTACGGCACCCAGCCCGACCGTCCGACCGGCCACGGGGACGACGAGGACCGGCCCACCGACCGCAGGACCCCGCTGCTGATCGGCCTGGCCGTGCTGCTGGTGCTGGCGCTCGGCGGTGGCCTGCTGTTCGCCCTCCAGGGCGGCGACAAGGACGACCGGGCCGCGCCCGCCCCGGCCTCCGCCCCGGCGACCGGCCCGGACAACCTGCCGCCCGCGCCCACGGGCGCGGACGGCGCGCCGAGCGCCTCCGCGAGCGCCTCCGGCCCGCCCACCGGCACGCCGTCCCCGACCGCGACCGGTCCCGGTCCGGCCGCCGGCGCGCAGGCCCAGGCGCTGGACAGCCTGCTCAGCGAGGGCGAGAACGCCAAGGCCCCGATCGGCAGCGCCGTCGCCAAGGTGACCAGCTGCCCGCCGAAGGCCGACATCGAGAGCGCCGCGCAGGACTTCGACAACGGCGCGAGCCAGCGGGCCGCCCTGCTGGCCAAGCTCTCCCAACTGACCGTCACGGACGTGCCGGGCGGCGCGGACGCGGTGAACTCGCTGAAGTCCGCCTGGCAGCTGTCGGCCGACATCGACAAGGCGTACGCGAGCTGGGCGCGCGCCGTCGCCGCCCAGGGCTGCACCGGCAGGGCCCCGGCCACCCCCGACAAGAAGCGCGCGGACGAGCTCAACCCGAAGGCCACCCAGGCGAAGACGGACTTCATGACCAAGTGGAACGTGATCGCGAAGAACTACGGTCTGACTCCGCGCACCCAGGACAGGATCTGACCGACCAGTGACCGGTTCCGCCGCCCGACCGCCCCGCCGCTCCGCCCTGCTGCGCGCCACCACGGCCGCGGCCGTGGCCGTTCCGCTCTGCACGGCGGGCTGGTTCGGCTGGCGGGCCCTCGACCACTCCGGCCCGGCGGGCGCCGCGGCGGCCCCGGCCACGTCGTCCCCGGGCTCGGCCCCGGCCGCCGAGCCCCCGGCTCCGAGTGCAGCTCCGACGGCCACGGACCAGCCGGCCGCCACCGGCACGCCCCTCACCCCTCCGGTCGCTCCGGCGCCCACCGACGGCGGCTCCCCCGCCGGCGCCCCCTCGGCCGGGACCCCGGCCCCGACCGCCGACACCGCCACCGTCCTGGCCGGCCGCACCGTCCTGCTCGACCCCGGCCACAACCCCGGCAACTCCGCCCACACCGCCGAGATCAACCGTCAGGTGGACATCGGCAACGCCCGCAAGGAGTGCGACACCACCGGCACCGAGACCAACGCGGGCTACTCCGAGGCCGAGTACACCCTGGACGTCTCCCGCCGGGCCCGCGCCATCCTGACCGCCCTGGGCGCCAAGGTGGTGCTGGCGCAGGACGGCGACCGCCCCTGGGGCCCGTGCATCGACGAACGCGCCCGCGCGGGCGCCGACGCGCACGCCGACGTCGCGCTCTCGGTGCACGGGGACGGCGGCCCGGCGAGCGGCAGCGGATTCCACGTGATCATGCCCGCCAGGGTGGTGGCCGGAAAGGCGGACAACGCGGCCGTCGTCGATCCCTCGCACCGGCTCGGCCTCCTGCTGCGCGAGCGGTTCCACGCCGCGACCGGCGAACCGTACGCGGACTACATCGCCAAGGACGGCCTGGACACCCGCTCCGACCTGGGCGGCCTCAACCTCTCCACCGTCCCCAAGGTGTTCATCGAGTGCGGTAACATGCGCAACTCGACGGACGCGAAGCGGATGACGGACCCTCAGTGGCGCCAGCAGGCGGCCCAGGGGATCGCCGACGCGCTGACCGCGTTCCTGACGACCCAAGAGAAGACCGAAGAGCGACACGGGAGTTGAACCGCACACCCCCGGAGGACGACGCTCCGCCCGGACCGCACGGTTTGCAACGACTTCGCCCCATTCCCGGTCCCGCCGTGCACCGGCAGGACGGTTGGGCCTAGGCTTCTGGTCCGTTCGGGAGTTTCGGCCGGTCGGCCCGACCGTACGAACCACCGTCCACGACACGTCAACGAGGGGAACGTTAGTGAATCTGCGCGCTCTCACCAGGGGAGACGCCGCCGTCGCAGGCGCGGCCGTCCTGCTCTTCATCGCCTCCTTCCTGCCCTATCTGGCCGCGGACTGCAGCGGCCGGCTCTGTGCGGACGCCTCAAAGAACGCGTGGAGCACCGATCTGTTCCCCGTCCTGCCCTCGATCTACCTGCTCGGCATCGTCGCCGCCGCGCTGATCCTGGTGCAGCGCTTCCAGGGCCAGGCCGCGGCCAACCGACAGGTCCTCGGCCTGCGACTCGACCAGTGGGGCATCGCCTTCGCGGTCGCCGCGCTGTGGACCTCGGTCTGGTCCCTGGGCGCCAGCCCGTACGGCCCGAACGTCAGCCACGGCTTCGGCGCCTGGCTCGGCTTCATCGCGCTGATCGTGCTCGCCGGCGCGGCCGCCGCGAGCCCCCTGGTGCCCGCGCTGAAGGCCCCGCTGGTCTCCGACCGCCCGGCGGCCGTCCCCGGCCAGTACGGCTACCCGGGCCAGCCCGGTCACCCGGGTGCGCCCGGCCAGCCCGGTCAGTACGGCTACCCGGCCCAGGGCCACGACCCGGCGTTCGGCGGCCAGGGCGGCTACGGCTACCCGGGCGCCGGCCAGCCGCAGCCCGGCCAGCCGGTCCAGCCGCACGACGCCGGCACCCCGGTGCCGCAGCCGGCCCCGGCCGCGCAGCAGGCGGCCGCCCCGGCGGCGGACTTCCAGCCGTTCTGGTTCGCCGTCCCGGCCCCGCGCCAGCTGGCCCCGAAGGACAACCCGGCCGGCGCCCCGGTCGGCGAGGTCGTGCCGGGCACCTGGTACCTGGCCGTCGAGCAGCGCGGCGCCGCGCTGGTCGCGCAGCTGCCGGACGGCAGCCAGGGCGTGCTGGCCGACACCACGGGCATCCAGCGCGGCTGACGCCCGCGGGCATGTACCGCGAAGGGGCGGGACCGGTTCTCCGGTCCCGCCCCTTCCGCATGAGCGCCCGCCTTCCGTACGCGCGCTCGACCGCCGTACGCGTCCGCACGCTCGATCGCCGTACGCGTCCGACTGCGCGCCCGCCTGCCCGCTCGCCTGCCCGCTCGAGCGCACGGCTGTCGCACGCGCGTCCGGCTCAGCAGCAGTCCTCGACCACCAGCCCGGCCGGCAGCTGCTCCCCGCCGAAGACCGAGACCGTCGCCGGGTCCCCGCCGAGCGCGGCCACCGCGAGCAGCAGCGCCCCGGCCGTCCAGGTGGTGCGCTCCTCCGGCCAGATCGCGTCGTCCTCGAAGACGTACCCGGTCCAGTACGAGCCGTCCTCGTGCCGCAGGTGCTTCTGGATCCAGCGCAGGATGTCCACCGCGCGGTCGGACTGGCCGATCGCCCAGAGCGCGAGCGCCAGCTCGGCGCTCTCCCCGCCGGTCACCCACGGGCGGTCGCTGACGCAGCGCACGCCGAGGCCGGGGACGACGAAGCGCTCCCAGTCCCGCTCGATCCGGGCCACCGCCGCGTCGCCGCGCAGGCCGGTGCCGAGCACCGGGTAGTACCAGTCCATCGAGTAGCGGTCCTTGTCCAGGAACCGCTCGGGGTGGTGGGAGACGGCGTGTCCCAGCCGCCCGGCCGCGAGCTCCCAGTCGGGCTGCGGCTCCTCCAGGTACTCGGCGACGGCCAGGCCGCAGCGCAGCGCGTGGAGGATGCTGGACGAGCCGGTGAGCAGCGCCTCGTCGGTGGCGGTGCCGTCCTCGGAGACCCGCCAGGCGATCGGGCCGCCGGGCAGCCGCAGTCCGACGATGAAGTCCAGGGCGCGCCGGACGACCGGCCAGATCCACTCCAGGAAGGCGTCGTCGCCGGTGCTGAGGTGGTGGTGCCAGACCCCGACCGCGACGTACGCGCAGAAGTTGCTCTCCTTGGCCCGGTCGGTGACCACGCCGTCGGTGTAGGCGGCGTACCAGGAACCGTCCGAGTTCTGGGCGGCGGCGAGCCAGCGGTAGGCGGCCTCGGCGGCGGCGTGCTCGCCGGCCGTGTCGAGGGCCATCGCGGCCTCGGTGTGGTCCCAGGGGTCGAGGTGGTGGCCGGCGAACCACGGTATGGCGCCGTCGGGGCGCTGCTCGGCCAGGATGCTGCGGACGGTGTCGGCGGCCTGCTCGGCGTCGAGCACCCCGTCGAGCAGCAGCACCTCGGGGACGGCGGCGGTCATGCCGTCCTGCCCGGCGCGCGGTTGGGCTTGGAGGCGTACGCGACGAAGCTCTTGCCGATCACCGGGTTGAGCGCCCGCTCGGCGGCCTTGGTGAGGCTGCTGATCACCGGGGTGCCGACGATGTCCCAGACCAGCAGCTGGTGGTACGCCTTCACCGGCAGCGCCTTGTCGTTGTCGACGCCGACCGCGCACTTGATCCACCAGTACGGCGAGTGCAGCGCGTGCGCGTGGTGGGTGCCGTACGGCTCCAGGCCGGCGTCCTTGAGCTTGCCGAGCAGCTCGTCGCCCCGGTAGATCCGGATGTGGCCGCCCTCGTTCGCGTGGTACTCGTCGGACAGGGCCCAGCAGATCTTCTCGGGCAGCCAGCGCGGCACGGTGACGGCGAGCAGGCCGCCCGGCTTGAGGACCCGGAACATCTCGTCGAGCACGCCCTTGTCGTCCGGGATGTGCTCCATCACCTCGGAGATGATGATCTTGTCGAAGGACTCGTCCTCGAACGGCAGCGCCAGCGCGTTGCCCTCCATGGCGACCGCCGACGCCCCCTCGGGGGCCTCACCGGCCTGCTCCATCGCCGCGAACCACTTCCTGACCTCGGCGATCTCCCCGGCGTTCTGGTCGAGGGCGATCACGTTGGCGCCGCGGCGGTAGCACTCGAACGCGTGCCGGCCCCCGCCGCAGCCCAGGTCGAGCACCCGGTCGCCAGGGGCGAGCGGGAAGCGCGAGAAATCGACGGTCAGCACTGCTGGACTCCCATTCCTATTGCTGCCAAGCGTTCTTGACGCCTCGTCAGGCTTCGTTCAGCACGTCGCGCTGCGCCGGGCGGGCCCCGACCCGCCGTCACCGACCCGCCGTCACCGGCCTGGCCGCCGACCGGGCCGCCAACCGGGACGCCGACCTCCCGTGCGCGTCGACAGGGCCCTAGGCCACGTACCGCCAGCCCGGCCCCGAACGGGCCCGGGCGCCGGCGCCGGTGGCGATCGCCGCCCGGTAGGCCTCGGCGGTCAGCTCGGCCGCCCGCTCCCAGGTGAACCGGGCCAGCACCCGCCGCCGTCCGGCCGCGCCGAGTCCGGCCCGCAGCTCGGGGTCGTCCAGCAGCCGGCCGAGCGCGGCGGCCAGCGCGTCCGCCTCCCCCGGCGGCACCGCCAGGCAGGTCTCCCCGTCCGGCCCGGCCACCTCGGGGATCGCCCCGCCGGTGGTGGCGACCAGCGGGGTGCCGGTGGCCATCGCCTCGGCGGCGGGCAGCGAGAAGCCCTCGTACAGGGAGGGGACGCAGGCCACCTCGGCCGAGCGGTAGAGGTCGACCAGCTCGCGGTCGGTCAGTCCGCTGCGGAACTCGATGTGCCCGGCCAGCCCGAAGCGGCGCACCGCCTCGGCCACCGGCCCGTCCTCCTTCTGCGGCTTGCCGACCACCACCAGGTGGGCGTCCCGCTCGGTGCGCACCTTGGCGAGCGCCTCGACCAGGAAGACCAGGCCCTTCAGCGGGACGTCCGCGCTGGAGGTGGTGACGATCCGGCCGGGGACGCGCCCGATCTCCGCCGAGGGCGACCAGAGCCGGGTGTCGGCGCCGATCGGCACCACCGAGATCGCGTCCGGCGCGGCGCCCAGGTGCTCGGCGATCTCGCGCTGCGAGGTCCCGGAGACGGTGATCACGTGGTCCAGCCGGGCGGCGACCCGGCGCTGCATCCGGGTGAAGGCGTACCAGCGGCGCAGCGAGAGCCGCTTGCCCCGGGTGGTGGCGGCGTCCAGCTCCAGCTGCCGGTCCACGGTGATCGGGTGGTGGATCGTGGTGACCAGCGGGAAGCCGTGCCGGGCCAGGCCGAGCAGGCCGTAGCCGAGGGTCTGGTTGTCGTGGACCACGTCGTAGCGGCCCTTGTGGGCGGCCAGGTACTGGCGGGCGCGCAGCGAGAAGGTGAGCGGCTCGGGGAAGCCGCCGGTGCGCATGGTGGCGAACTCCAGCACGTCCACCGGGCCGCGGAACTCGCCCCGGGCCGGGGTGCGGAAGGGGTCGTCGGCGCGGTAGAGGTCCAGGCTGGGCAGCTCCACCAGGCGCACCGAGCCGGGGCCGTCGACCTCGTCGAGCACCGGGTAGGGCTGGGCGCCGATCACGTCCACGTGGTGGCCGAGCCGTGCCAGCTCGCGGGAGAGGTGTCGTACGTACACGCCCTGACCCCCGCAGAAGGGGTCACCGCGGTACGACAGCAGGGCAATCCGCAGCGGCTGCGCGGTCATCCTGGGCCCTCTTCTCTAGCTGCTATCGGTGCTGCCGGTCGTGCTTCCGGTCGCTAAAGTAGATCAGGTTTCAGTGGCTGGGGAACTCGTCGTCGACCACGTGAACAATGAGAGACCTCGAAGATACCGGCCCGTAGCTTTTCCCCAGGAGCCAGGGCTGGTGATTCCCGCCACGCCGAATCCTGCCGACCTGTGGAGCACGCCGCCACTCTCGCCCGCCCGGGAGCACCCTTGCCGCCACCCCCTCCTTCGACGTTGCCGCCGGTCTCCCCTCCGGGCGAGCCGCCGCTGACCGCGCGCCAGGCCGAACGGCGCCGGCGCATCCTGCGGGCCGCCACCGCACTGGCGGTGCGCGGCGGGTACGAGGCGGTGCAGATGCGGGAGGTCGCGGAGAGCGCGCAGGTCGCCCTCGGCACGCTCTACCGGTACTTCCCGTCCAAGGTGCACCTGCTGGTGGCGGTGATGCTGGAGCAGCTGCAGGGCCTCCACGAGCACATCCGGCGCCACCCGCCGACCGACCTCGAACCGGCGCTGCGGGTCGCCGACACCCTCACCCGGGCCTTCCACGCGCTGCAGCGCGAGCCGCTGCTGGCCGAGGCCATGGTCCGGGCGCTGTCCTTCGCGGACCGCTCGGTCGGGGCCGAGGTGGACCAGGTCAGCGTGGCCACCGGACAGCTCATCCTGGACGCGATCGGCCAGTCCGGACCGCCCACCGGGAGCCAGCGCGCGGCGGTGCGGGTGATCGAGCACACCTGGCACTCGGCGCTGGTCGCCTGGCTCTCCGGCCGCGCCTCGATCGCCGAGGTGCGGGCCGACCTGCACACCGCGGCCCGGCTGCTCACCCTGCCGTGAACCGTCCTCCTCCCGCCGCCGACTGGAACCTGTTCCTGCCCGCCCCGGGCAGCTCGTCGTGCTCCGGCGGCTAGAGTCGACAGTCGGCACAACTCCATCCCGCTCCTCCCCCGGGGAAAGCCGGTGCGAATCCGGCGCTGACCCCGCAGCCGTGAGACCGGCGCCGCCCTCGGCCGCCCGGACGAGTCGGAGCACCCGCGGAGGGGCGAGCGGCCCGTCCGGACGCCCGCGCCCGGCACCGTCGAGGACTACGGAACGGCCCCGCCCGGGCCACCACCGCTCACCGAAAGGCACACCCGCACCATGCTGACCGCCGCCCGCCTGGGCGCCGCCGCCCTGTCCGCCGCGCTGCTCACCGGCCTCGCCGCAGGACCGGCCCTCGCCGACAGCCCCGCGCCGACCCCCGCCGCCCTCCCCGACGGGCTGTACGGCAAGGGCGACCCGACGTACGACGGCGTCTGGCGACAGTCGCTGGCGCTCACCGCGCTGACGGCGGCCAAGGTCACCCCGGCCGACTCGGCCGTCGGCTGGCTCACCGGCCAGCAGTGCGAGGACGGCGGCTGGCCGTCGTACCGGGCCGCCGGCGCGGCCTGCGACCCCAAGACCGAGGACAGCAACGCCACCGCCGTCGCCGTCCAGGCCCTGGTCGCCCTCGGCGGGCACCAGGAGGCCGTCGACAAGGGCGTCGGCTGGCTCAAGGCCAACCAGAACGCCGACGGCAGCTGGGCCTACAACCCGGGCAGCCCCGGCGACGCCGACTCCACCGGCCTCGCCGTCAACGCACTGTTCGCCGCCAAGACCGACCCGGCCGGCGTCGCCAAGGCCGGCCGGTCCGCCTTCGACGGGCTCGCCCTCTTCCAGCTCGGCTGCGCCGCCCCCGCCGACCAGCGCGGCGCCTTCGCCTACCAGTTCGACCCGGCCGTCGGCGCCCTCACCCCGAACGCCCTGGCCAGCGCCCAGGCCGCGCTCGCCGCGAGCGGCGGCCACCTGCCGGTCGCCGGCTCGGTGCACGCCGACGCCGCACCCAAGGCCCTGGCGTGCGCCTCCGACGCCCCGGCCGCCCAGGGCTCCTCGGCCTCCTCGGCCCCGGTTGCGCACGCGGAGTCCGGCGAGGCCGTCGGCGCCTACCTGACCGCCCAGCTCGCGGCCGGCGGCGACCACCTCACCCTCACCACCCCGGGCGCCGCCCCCACCCCGGACTACACCGCCACCGCCTGGGCCGCCCTCGCCCTCACCCAGAGCGGCCACCCCCAGCAGGCCGCCGGCGCCGTCGACTGGCTCACCAAGGAGGGCGCCACCTGGACCAAGGGCGGCACCGACGCCGGCGCCACCGCCACCCTCCTGCTGGTCTCCCAGGCCGCCCACCGCGACACCGCCGCCCTGACCGGCCAGCTCACCGCCCTCGGCCCGGCGCCCAAGGCCGCCGAAGCCGCCGCCTCGGCGACGGAGGCCCCGAAGGAGAAGAAGGACGGCGGCATCGGCCAGTACTGGCTCATCGGCGTCGGCCTCCTCGTCGGCATCGGCGGTGGCCTCGTGCTCAGCCTCCAGCGCAAGCGCAACCCCCACCTCTGATGCGCCCCGCACCCCGCCCCGCCCCGGCGGGCGCCGGCGTCCGCAGCCGCCGGGCCGTCGCCGTGCTGCTCCTGCCCCTCCTCGGGGCGGTGCTGGTGCTCGCCTCCGCCGCCCCCGCGCAGGCCGCCGGCTACCGCTACTGGTCGTTCTGGCGCGGCGCCGAGGGCGGAGCCTGGACGTACCAGCAGCAGGGGCCCGCCGTCGCGGTGCCGCCGGACGGCGCGGTGGACGGGTGGCGGTTCGCGCTGAGCCCGGACGGCGGGCAGGACGCCGCGAAGCCCCGGACCGCCGGGAGCTTCACCGAGATCTGCGCGGACACGCCCTCCCAGGAGGGCCGCAAGCGGGTGGCCGTCGTGCTGGACTTCGGGACCGCCGAGGACGCCGGTTCGTCCGCCGCCCCGGCGCCCGGGCAGCGGACCGCCTGCGCCGCCGTCGCGCCCCGCGCCACCTCGGCCGAGGTGCTGGCCACCGTCGCCCCGCCGCTGCGCTACGACACCAACGGGCTGCTGTGCGCCATCGCCGGGTACCCGCAAGCGGGTTGCGGCGACCCGATCGGCGCGGCGGGCGCGGCCCGGCCCGCCGACCAGGGCGGCGGCAGCAGCGGCAGCGGCCCCGACATCGGCCTGATCGCCGGTGGCGCGCTGGTCGCCGTCCTCGCCGGCGGTGCCGTCCGGCAGGCGCGCCGCCGCCGTCACTCCTAGTCCCCCACCCAGGAAACACCGTGAGCAGCACCGCCCGTAGCACCCGGCCGCCCACCGGCCCCCGCCAACTACACCCCGGGGCCTGGTGGTTGTGGGCGCTCGGGCTGGGCGCGGCGGCCACCCGCACCACCAACCCGGCGATCCTGCTGCTGCTCGCCGCCGTCGCCGGGTACGTGGTCGCGGCCCGGCGCGGCGATGCGCCCTGGTCGCGCTCGTACGGGGCGTTCCTGCGGCTGGGCCTGCTGGTGCTCGGCATCCGGCTGGTGTTCGCCGTGTTCCTCGGCTCGCCGGTCGCCGGCACCCACGTGCTGTTCACCCTGCCCGAACTCCCGCTGCCCGTCTGGGCGCAGGGCGTGCGGATCGGCGGCCGGGTCACCGCCGAGGGGCTGCTCGCGGCGCTGTACGACGGGCTGCGGCTGGCCACCCTGCTGGTCTGCGTCGGCGCCGCCAACTCCCTCGCCAGCCCCGCCCGCCTGCTGCGCACCCTGCCCGGCGCGCTCTACGAGGCGGGCGTCGCCGTCGTCGTGGCGATGACCTTCGCGCCCAACCTGGTCGCGGACGTCCGCCGACTGCGTGCCGCACGGCGCCTGCGCGGACGCACCGACAAGGGCGTCGCCGCCGTGCTGAGCGTCGGAATCCCGGTACTGGAGGGCGCGTTGGAGCGGTCCATCGCGCTGGCCGCCGCGATGGACACCCGGGGCTTCGGCCGCACCGCCGACGTCCCGCGCCGACTCGCCCGAGCGACGGCCGCGCTCACCCTGGCCGGGCTGCTCGGGGTCTGCCTGGCCGCGTACGGGCTGCTGACGGCCGGCGGCGCGGGCTGGGCGCTGCCCGTCCTGCTGCTCGGCCTGGCCGCCGCCTTCGCCGGACTGCTGCTCGGCGGCCGACGCTCCGTCAGGAGCCGCTACCGGCCGGACCCGTGGGCCCTCCCGGAGTGGCTGACCGCCGGTTCCGGCGTGGCCGTGGCGGCCCTCACCGTCTACCTGGCCGCGCGGGACCCGGCCGCCTTCGCCCCCACCGTCGTCCCACCGACCGTCCCCGCGCTGCCCCTGACCGCCGTGCTGACCGTCCTGCTCGGCCTGGTGCCGGCGTTCGCCGCCCCGACCCCGCCCCGGAGGGCATCGTGATCACCTTCGAGCAGGTCTCCGTCCGGTACGCGGACTCCGCCGCGCCCGCGCTCGGCGGCGTCGAGCTCACCGTCCCCGAGGGCGAACTCTGCCTGCTGGTGGGCCCCTCCGGCTCCGGCAAGTCCACCCTGCTGGGGACGGTCAGCGGCCTGGTGCCGCACTTCACCGGCGGGGTGCTGCACGGCCGGGTCACCGTCGGCGGCCGGGACACCCGCGAGCACCGGCCGCGCGAACTCGCCGACCTGGTCGGCACCGTGGGGCAGGACCCACTTGCGCACTTCGTCACCGACACGGTGGAGGACGAACTCGCCTACGGCATGGAGTCCCTGGGCCTGCCGGGCGACGTGATGCGCCGCCGGGTCGAGGAGACCCTCGACCTGCTCGGCCTCGCCGACCTGCGCGACCGCTCGCTGACCACCCTCTCCGGCGGCCAGCAGCAGCGCGTCGCGATCGGCTCGGTGCTCACCGTGCACCCCCGCGTACTGATCCTGGACGAACCCACCTCGGCACTCGACCCGGGCGCGGCCGAGGAGGTGCTGTCCGTCCTCCAGCGGCTGGTGCACGACCTCGGCACCACCGTGCTGATGGCCGAGCACCGGCTGGAACGCGTCGTCCAGTACGCCGACCAGGTGCTGCTGCTCACCCCCGGCGCCCCGCCCGTCCTCGGCGAGCCCGCCGAGGTGATGGCGCACTCCCCGGTGCACCCGCCGGTGGTCGGCCTCGGCCGGCTCGCGGGCTGGCGGCCACTGCCGCTCTCGGTCCGCGACGCGCGCCGCAAGGCCGCCCCGCTGCGCGCCGAACTGGACGGCCGGACGCCCGCCACTGTCGGCTCCTCGTCCGGCACCCCCATCGCCGTTGCCGACCGCCTCGCCGTCCGGCGCGGGCCGGTCCCCGCCCTGCGCGGCGTGGACCTCGCGCTCCGCCCCGGCGAGATCACCGCCCTGATGGGCCGCAACGGCGCCGGCAAGTCCACCCTGCTCGGCAGCCTGGTCGGCCTGCACGCCCCGGCCTCCGGCAGCGTCAGGGTCGGCGGCCGCACCCCGCACCGCACCCGCCCCGCCGAACTGATCCGCGAGGTCGGCCTCGTCCCGCAGGAACCGCGCGACCTGCTGTACGGCGAGTCGGTCGCCGCCGAATGCGCCGCGGCCGACACCGACGCGGGCGCCGCCGCCGGCACCTGCCGCGCCCTGGTGGAACGCCTGCTGCCCGGCATCGCCGACGACGCCCACCCGCGCGACCTCTCCGAGGGCCAGCGGCTCACCCTCGCCCTCGCCGTCGTGCTCACCGCCCGGCCCCCGCTGCTGCTCCTCGACGAGCCGACCCGCGGCCTCGACTACGCCGCCAAGGCCCGGCTGGTGGAGATCCTGCGCGCCCTCGCCGCCGAGGACCACGCCGTGCTCCTCGCCACCCACGACGTCGAACTGGCCGCCGAACTCGCCCACCGCACCGTGATCCTGGCCGAGGGCGAGATCGTCGCGGACGGGCCGACCGCGGAGGTGGTGGTCTCCTCGCCGGCCTTCGCCCCGCAGGTCGCCAAGGTGCTGGCGCCCGGGCCGTGGCTCACCGTCGGGCAGGTCGCGGAGGCGCTGGGCGCATGAGCACTCGTCCCGTCCCCCTGGGGCGCCGGTCCGTCACGGCGCTGCTCCTCGTCACCGCCGTCGGCGTGACGGCCTTCGGCTGGCCGCTGCTCGCCTCCACCGGGTCGGCGCTGGTCGGCCACTCCGCGGACGCGCCGTGGCTGTTCGCCCTGCTGCTGCCGCTGCTGCTCGCCGTCGTCATCGCCCAGATCTCCGAAGGCCGCTCGGCGGGCGGCGGGGCGCCCGGGTTGGACGCCAAGTCCGTCGCCCTGCTGGGCGTCCTGGCCGCGGCGGGCGCGGCGCTGCGGCCGCTCGGCGCGGGCACGGCGGGGCTGGAGCCGATGTTCTTCCTGATGGTGCTCTCCGGGCGGGTGCTCGGACCGGGCTTCGGGTTCGTGCTCGGCTCGCTGTCGATGTTCGCCTCCGCACTGCTGACGGGCGGAGTGGGGCCGTGGCTGCCGTTCCAGATGCTGGCGATGGGGTGGGTGTGCCTGGGCGCCGGGCTGCTGCCGGGCCCCGCTTCCCTGCGCGGCCGCCGCGAACTCTGGCTGCTCGCGGCCTACGGCGCCGTCGCGTCCCTCCTCTACGGCACGATCATGAACCTCCAGGGCTGGCCGTACATCGGCGGCCTGGCCGGCTCCATCTCCTTCCACCCCGGCGACCCACTGCCGGCCAACCTGGTCCGCTTCGCCGCCTACTGCCTGACCACCTCGCTGGGCTGGGACCTGCCGCGAGCCGCCCTGACCGTCGTTCTCTGCCTCACCCTCGGCACCCCCGTCCTGCGCGCCCTGCGCCGCACCACCCGCCGCGCCGCCTTCGACGCCCCGGTCGCCTTCCGGCCGCCGGAGCGCTAACGGCACGCCCCGCACACCTGCCCGGCCCCGGCCACGGGCCGCCCGCACATCCCGCCCCGCCCGGGGCACTCGTGCCGGCGCGGCCCGTCTGTCGCACCTCGTGCCGCCGGAACGGCCGGCAGCTTGGTGATCCGCCCCGCGAGGACCGCCCCCACGCTGTGCGTGACCGTCCCCGGCAGCGGCGCCGACAGGATCCCGGTCAGTGCCTCCCGCGTCCACCCGCCCGCCAGCAGCCCCTCCACCCGGGCGGCCTGGTCGCACAACGGCTTCCCCGCCAGGGCCATCCGGGGCTGCCTGTGCCCGAGTTCGAGCAGCAGTGCCATCCCGGCCGTCAACTTCTCGGAGGGACGGACGGAAGGTTGTTCCGCTTCCTTTGATTTCAGTTCCTTGGAAGGGCTTCCCGCCTTCCCGGCGACTGGATCGCCTGGACCTGGAACACCGGCGGCCGGGGACGCGGGAAGCGGCGGCACCGTGTGCACCGCCTTGCCCGTCACCGGCGCCTCGTGCACCGAAACGACCGTCCGCACCTGCCCGGTCAGCGGATCGCGCTGGGTCCGCCGCACGTAGTGCCCGGCCGCCTCCAGCTCCCTGAGCGCCCGCGCGACGGTCGTCCGCCCCTCCACGCTCTTGGCGGCCAGGGTCCGCACGTCCTCGCGTGCGCCGTCCGGCAGGCTGAGCAGGTAGCTCAGCAGCCCGCGCGCGGCCCAACTCAGCGAGTGCTTACGGACGACGTGGCCGTTGTCGAGGATCGTGTACCCGGGGGCATGCCGAGGGATACGATGGATCTGCATTCGGGAGGCCTTTGCTCCTGGTGCCGAACCCCGGGGTGTTGGCGCACCGCCGGGGTAACTTCTGCTCACGCACCGAGCGCCCCTTCCGAGAGCGCCCGGCACCGCAATATTCACCGTAATTCCGTAACGTCCCGTCACACTTCTTTCCTGATCACCCATTCGGGCGGCGCGAGCGCGCACAGCCCAGCGCGCCCCAGGCTCGTAAGCCCAGGACGCGCTTCGCACCACCCCACATCAACCGACCACGTGGTCCGGCTCGTCCAGCCACACGCGGTGCTCGCCCGCGACGGTGACGGTCAGGCCGAACCGGTCGAGACCCGACTCGCCCTGGCGCTGCCACCAGGCGTGGGCGGCGGTCAGCTCGTCCCACAGGCTGCGGGGGCCGGACTGCGCGACGGCGTGCCTGCCGTCCCAGTCGGCCAGACGACAGTGGGCGTACGAGACCCCGTCCCACACCTCCAACCGGCCGGTACCGAACCGGTCGTAGCCCGCCGAGACCTCCTGACGGAACAGCCCCGGCAACCGCAGCCCGATCGCGAAGGCCGCGTCGGTGTCCTCCGCCACGACAGCGGGGTCGAGTTCGGACGGGCCGTGCCGGACGTCCTCGATCTCGAACTCGCCGCTCCCGGGGCGCTGGCCCCGCACCCACATGAAGGCGACGTCCTCGACGAACGGCCCGCTCGCGGAACGGCCGTCGTCGGCGACGGTGAGCTTCAGCAGCCCGCCGTTGCAGAACGCCGTGCCGTACGGGACGACAATCACACCCCCGGGCACCGTCTGCTCGATCAACGCGTCTGGGACACGCTGCACGGCGGCGGTGACGTGAACCCGGTCGTACGGCGCGGCCGCCGGATGGCCGAGCATGCCATCGCCGACCACTGTCCCTGCCAGCAGGCGATTTACCTCCAAACGGAACCGCGCAGCAGCGGCGAGTTCAGGATCCAGCTCGACGGTGGTGACGTGCTCCGCCCCGAGCCGGCGGGCCAGCAGCCCGGCCGTCCAGCCCGTACCGGTGCCGACGTCCAGCACCCGCATGCCGTCGGAGACTTGCAGGTGCCGGAGCATCTGGGCCACGACGGTGGGCATCGAGCTGGACGAGGACGGCGTGCGGCCGTCCTCGTCCAGCCGGGTCACCAGCGGGATGTCGGATTCGACCAACTCGCCCCACTCGACCGGGTGTTCATTGCGGTCGATCCACTCACCCCGGTGGCGGATCCGGTCCGGAACGAACAGTCGGCGGGGCACATCCCGGAACACCGGCTCCCAGCCGGCCGACAGCGCCCCGGACTCCCGGAGGTCGTCAGTCAGCGCGTCCCATTTCACGCGACAGTCCCCCTCAAGGCTTCGACGGCTTGGGCAGGTTGGTGGGCGGCGCGTCCCGCTTGCCGTCCTGCGACGCCGTGTCCGGCTTCCCGGAGTGGCTGCCGCCCTTGCCTCCGCCCGCCGTACCCGGCCCGTCGCTGCCGGGCCCTCCGCCGTGCTTGCCCATGTTCTGCTCCTCTCGACGTGCTGGAAATCGTGATCGCCGGCCTACCGGTCCGGCGGGCGGGGAGTGCGCGGGCCCACCGGCCTCGGCGGGGGCGGTTTCGGCTCCTGGCAAGGCATCGCAGTACTCCTTTCGGGGCGAGAGGCGGACGAGTTGGGCCGCCGACCCGGCAGCGCCGCCGGGCAGGCGGCCGGAAGGACCTGGTGGTCGAAGCCCGATGACCGCAGCGCGACGTTTCACGGACAGACGCTTCCGCTTGTGCCGGAACTCTGTCGGCGTGAGTCGAGTACAGCCCAAGTCGCGGTCGCCGACCAGGCATTGTCCGTAGTCCCGGGGTTGTCCCGCCCTCGCCGACAGTAAGCTCTCGGTCACTGTCGATGATGGGATTGGCCCCGTGGACGACCCGATCCGGCACCCCCTCGCCTACGCACGTGAGCTGCGCGGCTGGTCGCAGGGCGACCTCGTCGCGGAGCTGAACAAGGCCGCCCGCCGTCACGGACTCCTCTCCGGTGCCGACAAGACGGCCATCAGCCGGTGGGAGCACTGGCGCAAGACGCCGAACACCGACTCCCAACTCCTCATCGCCGAAGCCTTCGACGTCCCGCTTTCGGACCTGGAGGCGTACGGCTGGCCCTACTGGCTGCCCGGACGCGACGAACCGCTGCCGCTGGGGGCCGCTCACACCGTTCACGCACTCCACGACGCACAGAGGGCCGCCATGGACCGCCGCACCTTCATGACCTTCAGCGCGATCTCGCTGGGCGGCCTGGCCGCCCAGTGGGCCGCCGCCGAGCCCGCCGAGCCCGAACGCCTCGCCTCGGCCCTGAGCGGCAAGCGAGTGGACGGCGCACTCGTGGACTGGCTGGAGGGCACCGGCAGGACGCTGACGGCCATGCCCACCGAACAGCGTCAGCACACCGCCCGGCTGGTGGACGCCCACCTGACCACCGTCACGGACCTGATCGAGGAGGGCCATTACGGCGAGGGGACGGGCCGCCGCCTCCACCGCCTGGCCGCCTCACTCGCCACCACCAGCGGCTGGCACCGCTTCGACCGAGGCCGGCACTGGGCGGCCGGGAAGCTCTGGGAAGCCGCTCTCCAATCCGCGAACGCCGCCGGCGACCGTGACCACGGCGCCGGAGTGCTGTCCGACTTCGCCTACCAGGCCAACTGGCTCGGCGAATCGAAGGTCTCCGTCGACCAGCTCGGACACGCCCTGTCCGGCGTCTCGCACCCCACCGCCCGCTCCCTGCTCCTCCTCCGCCGCGCCAGGGCCCATGCGGCACTCGGCGACCGCTCCGCCTGCTACCGGGACCTCTCCGACGCCGAATCCGCCCTCGCCGTCGACGTCACCGACCCCCCGCCCGGGTGGTGCGCCTGGATGAGCCCCGCCGACCTGGCCGTGGACTCCGGCCAGTGCCTCCTCGACCTGAACCGGTCGGGCGAGGCCCATGCCCTCATCGCAGAGGGGATGGCACTGCTGCCCCGCGCCAGGGACAAGACACGCGGCATCTTCCTGACATACCAGGCCAGGAGCCACCTGAAGGCCAAGGACATCGAGCAGGCGCTGTCCGTCACCACCGAGTCCCTCGACCTGGCCACCCGCATCGGCGCGCCCCGCTGCGTCGCCCTGGTCCGCGAACTCGCGCCTGCCTTCAAGCCCTACCGCCGGGTCGACGGCGTCCCGGAGTTCCTGGACCGCCTGCGGGCCACATGAACCGATCCGCCGGCACGGCTCCCAATGCCAGACTGGCGGGGCTTGATCGTCCTGATCGGCCGCACAGCCCCGACTTCCTTCACCAGGAGACGTGTTGAACGAGATCATCCTCATGTCCGACCCGAAGGTCGCCGCGATACCCGTCGCGCCCCGCGACGAGCAGCTGCTGGACGTACGGAGCGGCAGCGGGCTCCTGGTCGACGAGCGCAAGCAGGACGGGACCGGCGCCTTCGCGCGCCTGCGGGCCGGGGTGCTCGATCGGCTGCTCGACGCGCAGGCCGCGCTGCCCGACGGCCTGCGGCTGCTGTTCGTCGAGGGATACCGGCCACCGACTCTCCAGAGCCGCTACTTCGACGAGTACGCCGCCGAGTTGCGGGCCGCGAACCCGGGTTGGCCCGCCGACCGGATCAGGTCGGCGACGAGCCGCTACGTCTCGCCGCCGGAGATCGCGCCGCACAGTGCCGGGGCCGCCGTCGACCTCACCCTCGTCGACGCCGACGGCCGTGAGCTCGACCTCGGCACTAGGGTCAACGCCAGCCCGGAGGAGAGCGCCGGGGCCTGCTACACCCACGCCGACGGCATCGGCGCCGAGGCCCGCGCCAACCGGCGGCTGCTCAGCAACGTCCTGACCGGCGCCGGGCTCGTCAACTACCCCACCGAGTGGTGGCATTGGTCGCACGGGGACCGCTACTGGGCGCTGGCCACCGGCGCACCGGCCGCGCTCTACGGGCCGGCGCACGGGTAGCCGACACGACACGCGGCCCGTGGAGCCTGCCGAGCGGGCCTGCGGTCCCGGGCCAGGATGGCGTCGACACCGTTGCCCGCCCGAGGAGCAGAGCGATGACCGAGCAGACCCCCGAGCAACTCCCCGCCGTCGCCGTCGCGATCGTCGTCAAGGACAGCCGGGTGCTGATGGTGCGGCGGCGGATCGCCGAGGGCGAGCTGTCCTGGCAGTTCCCGGCCGGGGAGGTCGAGCCGAACGAGTCCCCCGAGGCGGCGGCGGTCCGCGAGACCGCCGAGGAGACCGGCCTCCACGTCGCCGCCGCCCGGCTGCTCGGCGAGCGGGTGCACCCGCAGAACGGGCGGCGGATGGCATACACGGCCTGCGAGGTGGTCGGCGGCACCGCCACCGTGGTGGACTCCGACGAGCTGGACCGGGTGGTCTGGGCGTCCCGCGCCGAGCTGGACCGCTACGTGCCGTTCCCGCTGTTCCCGCCGGTGCGGGAGTACCTGGACGGCACGCTCGCCGGGTAGGGCGTGGGCGGCGGCGGACGAACCCGCGCGAGAAGTCGGCCTGTCCGACTTCCCGCTCAGCAGCGCCCCGGTGTCCGGAACTCATCCTCGGCGTACGGACGTTCGGACGGGAGACCGCCCGTCCCCGCGCTGGAAGGAAACGCGTGACAACCGCGCACGGAGCCCCGTCCGACCACGACCACGCCGTACCGCGAGCCCGCCGCCCGAGGCGGGAGCCGGTCACCGACGAGACGGTCGCCCGGCTCCGGGTCCAGGCCCGCACCGACCCCGCCTCGGGCCTGCCCGCGCTGGCCGAGGCGCTGCGGGGCCGGGCCTACGGCCGGCCCAGGCCCCGGCCCGAGGAGGCCGTCCCGTTCCTGGAGGAGTCCGCCGGCATCTACCGCGCCCTGGTCGCCGACGGCGGCACCGAACACCTGGGCGCCGCCGCCAACGCCCTCGCCTCCCTCGCACTGAAGTACTCCCTGGCCCACGCCGACGGCCCCGCCCTCGCCGCCCGGCAGGAGGCGGCCGACCTGGCCCGGCGCGCCGAAGCGGACCGGCCGGTGGAGGGCCTCGGCCGGGCCGCCGTCCTGCACGCCGACCTCGCCCACGGCCTCGCCGAGGCGGGACGGTTCGACGAGGCCGTGGACGCCGCCCGCGCGGTGGCCGACCGCTCCCGGGCGGTGACCGAGGCCGGCGGGAGCGACCTGACGTGGCGACTACTCGACCTCACCGTGCTGCTCCGCCTCGCGGACCGCACCGAGGAGGCCGTGGCCGTCGAACACGAGGCCCTCGCCTGGCTGCGCGAGGGCCGCACGGAACCGGCCCGCAGTCCCGTCCCGGCCCTACGGGCGGCCGGCGCCGCCCTGTGGTTCGCCGATCTGGGCCGCACCGAACAGTCGCACCGGCTGCTCGCGGACGCCGCCCGCTCCTGCGAGCGCCTGCCCGCCCGCGGCGACGCCGGCAACTTCGGCTTCAACGACGGCCTGCGGAGCGCCTTGTTCGCCCGCTCCGGCGTACGGGACGAACAGGCCGCGGCCGACGCCCCGGACCCGCTCGCGCTCGGCGTCGACCCGGGACGGCGCCTCCAACCGGTGCTGGGCCTGAACCTCCACCACTGGTCCTTCAGCCTGCGCGCGTCCTTCGAGGACGGACTGGTCACCCTCGCACGGGCCGTCGAGGCCATCACGGACACGCCCGAGCCCACCGACCGCCTGCCCGACGCGGAGGACCCGTCCGAGCGGGCCTACGGCCCACTGCCCCTGCCGGAGGACCGCGACCTGCTCGCCACCCTCGGCACCCTCACCCGGCGGCTCGACCTGCGCCGGGCGGTCCGCGGCGACCATCCCAGCTACTACGCCCACCTCACGCTCCCCCGGCTGCGGCGGAGCGTCCGGATCGAACGCCGCCTCCACACGACCGGCCCCGCCCACGACACCCGGCGCCTGGCCAGGGCGCTCACCGACCTGGCCATGGCCCAACTCGTCCACGGCGACCACACCGAGGCGACCGGCACCCTGCACGAGGCCCACGCCCTCGCCGTACGGACGGAGAACCCGGCCGGGTGACCACCGCCCTCGGTGCCCCGGTCCGCACCCACGGCCGGGGCACCGAGGAGGAGTCCCCTGCTCGCCGCAGGAGCCCGAGGCCGGGCCTGCGGGCCGCGGCCGGGCAGCACGCGGCCCGCCGAAGCCACCGAACCGACCGGAATCCCCATCCACCCCCCGGTACACCCCCGTACCCTGTCCCGCAGCACTCGCACGGGCACGGTACGGACCTTCGGGGGAACCGGGGAAACCAGTGGAACTACGTCAGTTGCGCGTCTTCGACGCCGTCGTCACCCACCGCACCGTCACCGGCGCGGCCGTGGCACTCGGACTCGCCCCGGCCTCCGTCTCCGAACAGGTCCGCACCCTCGAACACAGCCTCGGCACCGACCTGTTCGACCGGGCCAGGCGCGACCTGACCCTCACCTCGGCCGGGGAACGGCTGCTGCCCTGGTCCCGACGGCTCCTCGATCAGGCCGAACAGGCCCGCCGCGAGGTCGCCGTCACCCGGACCCGCCTGCGCCTCGGCGTCCTGAGAGCTGTCGCCACCGCCCACCTCCCGGCCGTCCTGGCCCGCCTCACCGACCGCCGCCCCGGCCTGGACATCTCCCTCCACACCGACGCCAGCCGGGACGTCCTGCTCGACGGCGTCGCCGCCGGAGCCCTGGAAGCGGCCCTCGTCCTCGACGCCCCCGGCCCGCTCGGCGCACTCGGCTTCCCCCTGCCGCCCGCCCCGCTCGACCACCTCGACCTCCAGGCCGTCCCCCTCGCCCTGGTCGCCGCCCCCACCCACCCGCTCGCCCGCACCACCACCCTCACCCCCGAGAACCTCCGCGGCCACCGCCTCCTCGTCGACACCCCCGCCTGCTCCTACCACCTCGCCGGCGAACGCCTCCTCGGCCACCACGTCCAACGCCTCCGCACCGGCGCCGTCCCCACCACCCGCGCCTGCGCCGCACAGGGCCTCGGCATCGCCCTCCTCCCCACCCACGCTGTCCACGACCACCTCACCACCGGCACCCTCACCCGCCTCCCCCTCGACCCCCCACCCCTCCACCTCCGCCTCCTCTGGCGCGCCGACCACGCCCCCTTCGCCGCCTGACCGCCCGCCCCCGCACACAGCAGCGCGCCCCGGGGTTCCGTGAACCCCGGGGCGCGCAACTACCGCCGGACGTCAGGCCTTGGGGCCCGCCGACTGGACGACCTCGAAGGACCAGAGGGTGGAGCCGGAGGCGGCGGGGCGCTTGGGGGCCTCGCCGGAGGGGCCGTTCTGGTGGGCCGCCTTCATGGGGCCCTCCATCCAGGCCTTGAAGTCCTCCTCGCTGCGCCAGCGGGTGTAGACGAGGTACTGGTCGGTGCCCTCGACCGGGCGGAGGAGCTCGAACCACTCGAAGCCGTCCGAGTTCTCCACCGCGCCGGCGCGGGAGGCGAAGCGCTGCTCCAGCACCTCGCGCTGCTCGGCCGGTACCGTCAGCACGTTGATCTTGACGACGCTACTCACATGACACCTCTCATCACTAGGCCCTCTACCTGGGCGCTTAACCTTGACCACGTGCGAGCAGTCTCCTACATACGACAGTCAAAGAAGCGTGAGGACGACTCGCAGGCTTCGCCGGCTGCCCAGCGGACAAAGACCGAAGCCCTGATCGTCGCCAAGGGCTGGGAGAACAACGGCCACTTCGAAGACGTCGGCAAGTCGGGGTGGGACCCCAACGTCACTCGACCCGGGTTCGAGGAGATGATGGCGGCCGTCCGCGCCGGTCAGGTTGACGCCGTGGTCGTGTTCTCCCTGTCCCGCCTCACCAGGCAGGGTGCTCTGGAGGCCATGAGGATCAACGAGGAACTGGCTCGCTACGGCGTACGCCTGGTCTCGGTCGAAGAGCCCTACCTCGACACCTCCACGCCGATGGGCGTTGCCATCTTCGGTCTGATCGCCGCACTGGCACAGCAGGAATCCGACCTCAAGTCCGCCTACGTCACGGCGACCAAGGAGACGCTGCGCGCGGCCGGGAGCCACGTCTCCGGCATCCCGCCGTACGGCTTCCAGACGGTCCGGGAGCAGCGCGGCGAACTGTCCGTGATACGACTGATCCCCGACCCGGTCGAAGCGCCGCACGTGCGCGACATGGCCCGCTGGGCTGCCGATGGCATGTCCGCCGGAGACATAGCGCGCCAGCTCACCAACTCGAACGCGCCGACCAAGGTCACCACGCTGGGCGACAAGGGCACCAAGCGCCTTGAAGCGCGCCGCGCGAACGGCTCGTCCAAGAGCCTCAGTGGCCCCGGCTGGACGACCTCCACCGTCCTGCGCATCCTCCGTGATCCCCGGCTCGCCGGGTACGCCATGGTCTGGGAGGGCCGGAAGCCGCGCACGAAGGACGAGGACGGCAACGTGGTCCCCGGAACACAGGGCAAGCGGACCGTTCTGCGCGGAGACGACGGCTCTCCCGTGGTGTCGCACGACGGCATCATCACGGCCGTGGAGTGGTGGACTCTCCAAGAGATCCTGGACGGCCGCTCGAAGGTCGTCGCCCGCTCCGGCCGTCGCGTCCCGACGCTGCTCGCTGGCCACGGGATGCTGTTCTGCGACGTCTGCGGTTCGGTCATGGTCGCGGACGACAGGGGCGACGACGACAACCCCAAGCTCTACTACAAGTGCAACCGCCCCGCCGGTGTCGTCCCCGGGCACGGCGGTTTGGTCATCGACGCAACGGCTGCGGACTACGAGGTGGCCAGCTCGGTTTGGGCACGCCTGACAGCCATGGACCCGGATGACGAAGACGACGCAGAGTGGCTGATGGAGGCTGCTCGCCGATTCACCCGCCAGCAGCAGGACCCGACTCTTGATGCCGAACAGGCTGCATCAGAAGCCGAGTTGGTTCACGTACGCGAAGCCCTTCGCACCCTGTACCAGGACCGGCAGGAAGGCCTGTACGTCGGCGAGACCGGCAAGCGAATATTCGCCGAATCGGTCGCCCGGCTGACTGCGCACGAGGAGCGCGTATCCGCACGAGTCGAAGAATTCCGATCGGCGAACAACCGAACCGTCACCATCCCGGCGGAGTGGACGGCCCCCGATGGCGACCCAGTCGGCGACGGCTCGACCTGGGCGGGCATGACCCTTGAGCGGAAACGGGAGTTCCTGTCGCTGTTCGTGGACTCGGTCCGGATCACCAAGGCGATAGGCAGGGGCCGGAACGCAAACACCCGGGACCGCGTAGTCATCAGGTGGGCCGAGAAGCCGTCCGTCGACTAAGAAGACATCTCATTTGGAGAGTCGGCGGTAGCAGATGACGGCTGCGGCGATGCTGGCGAAGGCGGCGAAGTGGTCGACCTTGACCTCGTAGCGGCGGTGGAGTCGGCGGAATCCGCTCAGCCAGGCCACGGTGCGCTCGATCACCCAGCGGTGGCGGCCGAGACGCTGGGAGGACTCGATTCCTCGGCGGGCAATACGGGCCGGGATCTGCCTGCGGCGCAGGTAGGAGCGGATGAACCGGTGGTCGTAGGCTTTGTCGCCGCGCAGTTTTCCGGGCCTGCGCCTCCTCGGGCCGCGTCGCGAGCGGATCGGTGGGATGGCGTCGACGAGCGGGATCAGAGCCTGGCTGTCGTGGAGGTTGGCCCCGGAGATCGCGAGCGACAGGGGTAAACCGGTGCGTTCGGTGAGCAGGTGGATCTTCGACCCGTACTTGCCCCGATCGACAGGATTCGGACCTGTCAGCTCCCCTTTTTCAGGGCCCGCATGTTCACCGAGTCGACCGCGCACCTCGACCAGTCCAGCTCGCCGCGCGCGCCGAGCTCGTCCAGCACGACCCGGTGGAGCTTGGCCCACACCCTGGCCCTGCTCCACTCGGTGAAGCGCCGGTGGGCGGTAGGCCCGGACGGGCCGAAGCAGGGCGGAAGCTGAGCCCACGTGCACCCCGACGTCGCCACGAACACGATCGCCGCCAGCACCTCGCGATCCCCGTACCGCCGCCGCCCGCCGCCCTGGGGACGGGTCGGCGCCGCCGGCACCACCAACTGGAACAGCTCCCACAACTCGTCCGGCACCAGGCGCTCCACGATCGTCACGGGAGCAGCCTACAAGCCCAAATGAGATGTCTTCTAACACCAAACGGGCCCAGCCGCTCTCCCGGGCCCCTTTCGGCCCCGCCTGGCCCCCTGCGGTCGGGCGGGGCTTCTTCGCGCCTTCTGGGCGCCTTCTGGGGCTTCTGGGGTTGCCACCGGTTCGGGGAGGCTGCGAACAACTGATGCGCGCCGTCCACGCGGGCGGTACCGACCACTCCGCCGCCCTCGCCGACCTGGCAGCGTCACAGGCTCGCATGGTCAGGGCGATTGCTCAGATCGAAGGCCCCGCCCTTCCCAGCGGCAGAGGGCACCAGGGGTGACGGGGTGACGTTCGAAGGGCCAAAATCAGGTTTCTCTATGACACAGAGAGTCTAGAGAAAACTGAAATCACCCTCTCGAACGTCACCCCGTCACCCGATGGACCCAGGTGGGAGATCGCCCCGCTCCCCTACCAGTGGAGGGGCGGGACGGAACGAACCGGGACGGCGCCGCTCGGCGGCCCGCAGGAATTCGTCCCCCTCCTCTATCCCCGGGGGAGGGAGCGGCATGACCGGGACACCGCCGATCGGCGAGCCTCGGGAATTCCTTGCGCTCTCCACACCAGTAGGGGCAGAAGACAGGCGGCCGTGTCCGCCTCGTCACCCTCAGGCCGAGCCCCGGCCGACAGCGGCGAGAGAGGTGGCGGGGTGGTGGTTCTTTCCTATTTTTTAGAACACATAGAAAAAATATAGAGAAGAAGAAACGGGGCCCCTCTCGCCACCGCGCCACCGGAGCGGGGAAACCTTCGCTCTTCACTGGTACTGGGAACCCCTGCCGCGCGCACCCGAGAAGTCTGGCAAGGGGTGCTCCCCATTACTACCGAGGCCCGCCCACGACAGGAGGAGCCGTGTCCCCCAGACCCCGCCCGCCGCCGGCTGCTCGCCCTGGTGGCACGGCGCCACAACGGCACGGAGAGGCTTCGCCGGTTGGTCGACCGAGCGGGCTCCGCGCGGTGCGGACTGTGCGGCGACGACTTCCCCGCGGCCCTGGTCGACGTCGACCACCAGCAGCCGCTTGCCCTCGGCGGCGAGGACACCGACGACAACGTGTGGTCGCTGTGCCGCCCGTGCCATCGCAGGAAGACCGAGGGGGAGACGACCAGTGCTCGGAGTTGAGGAACGTTACGACCACGGGCCCGAGGTGGCCGAGCTGTTGGCGACGGTTGTTGTTGCTGCTGCTGCTCGACTTCCCCGCGGTCTGCTGCTGACGACCACCACGGCCGAGGTCCTGCGACCGACCCGGGAGTACCTGCGGCAGGTCGAGGAACGGCACCGTGCCGCGTGGGCGGACGTGCTTGATGCTGCCGTCAACGTCGGGTGAGCCACGCGCCGAGGGCTCCTGTACCGAGCATGGGACCGGCGGTGAGTACCCACCGAGGGATACGACGAATCGTCAGGTGCAGCCCTCCCCAACGGAGTTCGAACTGCGGCTGACTAGTGGTTGCTGTCTTCTGCGGCATGCCGTCCATGGCAGCAGGCGCATGCTGCATCGCCAATGGATTTGAGCTGGATCTGAGGATAACGATTCACGCAACGTGACGGGAGGGCCACCATGCCACGACGACCCCGGCCCCCGTGCAGCGTGCCCGGGTGTCCCGAGCTGACTGCCCGCGGTGGTCGCTGTGCCGCTCACGAGCGGGAAGCCGAGGCACTGCGGGGGAGTGCTGCTGAGCGCGGCTACTCGACCCGGTGGCAGCGCATCCGGCGGGCGTTCCTGTACCGGCATCCGTGGTGTCTGCTGTGTGGCTCGGTGGCCACCGTGGCGGACCACTTCCCTGCGAGCCGGCGAGAGCTGGTGGCACAGGGCGTGGCCGATCCGGACGCGTTCCATCGGCTCCGGCCGTTGTGCACTCTCTGTCACAACAGGGAGACCGCCGCCCGTCAGCCGGGTGGTTGGGCTGCGGCGAATGCCAAGCCCGTACGCCGCTGACCTGCAGTTTTACCAGGGGGGTACTCCCCTCTCCTCCTGCCATTGATCGGCAGGGAGATGACTTTCTCGCGTTGGAGCTGCGGCCGTTTTTGGAAGTTCCGCGCACCCCGAGGCGAATCAGGAAAGAGACAATGGCTGACCGATATCGACCCAAGCCATCAGCAATACGGGTCCGCGAAGGGAACCCGCCCAAGACTGAAATCCGAGAAGGCGTGATCGTCCCGCGTGCTGTTCTCGTCGAACCCAATTGGCACGATGTTTTCAAGGATTCGCCATTCGCCGAGATTCAAGCAGCAAATATCCGCTGCCGGGAAATGGCCTCAGCTGAATGGCGACGTGTCGTGCCAATTCTCGAAGTTGCCGCCGGGCTCGGCGAAGTGGACCACTCCACAGTCAAGGATCTGTGCGTCTGCGTGGCACGGATCGACCAGGCGGAGCGGGACTTGTCCGAACGTGGGCTCATGGTCACCGCCGAGCGGGGCACGGTGAAGAACGGGGCCGCCACCATAGCAGCACAGTACCGCTCTCAACTCTCGCGCTATATCAGAGAGTTGGGGCTGTCCCCAAGTGCCCGTGTGGCCATCGCGCCACCGGAGCCTGACGACGATTCCGATATCTGGGACTGACCGCCCCGGAAGCAAGTAACAACAATTCCTACAACTAGGAGATTTTAATCATGGCTCTTACCCTTGCTGAATCTGCAAAGCTCTCTACGGAGGACCTTCAGCGTGGCGTGATCGAAACTTTCGTTCAGGAGTCGCCCATTCTCGACCGCCTTCCCCTTATTCAGACCGAGGGAACGGCATACCGGTACAATGAGGAATCCGAGCTCCCCGGAGTTTCTTTCCGAGCTGTCAATGAGGCGTACCCCGAGAGCGTCGGCGCGGTGAACTCGCGCATCGAAACCCTTGCAATTCTCGGCGGCGACTCCGATGTGGACAAGTTTCTCGTACAGACGCGGGGCAACATCAATGACCAGCGCGCAATTCAGGAGACGCTGAAGGTCAAGGCCGCTTCGCTGCATTTTTCGGATCAGTTCTTCAACGGTGACACCGCTGTGAATCCGAAGGGGCTTGACGGTCTTCGGAAGCGGCTGATCGGCCGACAGGTGCTCGACGCGAAGGGAGTCGGCCCGGTTGCCAACGGATACGACTTCTTCGATGCACTCGACGCGCTGACCGGGCAGGTTCGTGGGATTGCCGGGCCGAACGGTGCGCTGTACATGAATTCGGCGATCCTTGCGAAGATCCGCTCCGGGTTTCGCCGGCTCGGCGGTGCGGAGCTGCTGACGTCCGAGATCAACGGCAAGAAGGCCACCATGTGGAACGGCATTCCGATGCTCGACCCCGGCCAGAAGCTCGACGGTACGGACATTCTCCCGCTCACGGCCGGTACCGGCGGTAAGGAGACAGGCGATATTTATGCGGTGCGGTTCGGCTCCACCGAGGCGGACGCCGGTGTCACGGGTCTGACCAATGGCGGAATCCAGGTGACCGACCTCGGCGAAGCGCACGACAAGCCGGTTTATCGAACCCGCATTGAGTTCTATTGCGGTATTGCACTGTTCGGCGGTAAGGCGGCGGCGCGTCTGATGAACGTTCTCGCTGGCTGACTCACTGACATGGCAAAAGCCCCCGTCCCCACCTCCCTTGCGGGTTGTGGGGGCGGGGGCCTCTTTGCGTTCTTGGCCAACCTACGGCGTGTACTCGTAGCCGATGGTGAAGCGGGCGGGCAAGCACGACTCCGTGTACTCGATCACCCCTTCGTCGTCTGACCAGCGATGGACGAGGGCCAGGATCGAGCTGCCGACAGGTACCGCCAGGGCGGCGGCTTCTCGCTGGTCCGCGGTTCGCGCGTGCATGTCGTCGCGTGCGGCGGTGATGGTTCGGCCCGTGGCTTCGAGGACCCTTGCCGTGATCCCGTCGTTTCGTCCTGGTGCCGTGTTGAGCAAATCGGGCACAAGCGCGGCGAAGTGTGCGGGATACCAGGACACCGCGAAGAGGGTTCGCGACTTGCCGCGCCCGGCGATGTACTCGCGACGAACCAGTTGGGCGCCGTGCTCCAAGTCGAACAGATCTGCTACATAGAGCGGCGGGATGACGATTTCGGCGGCCGTCACGCGGCTGGTTTCGCCATCCATGAAGCTGGACTGCACCCTCTGCACCCGGGCAAGGCGGTCGCGACTGCTGGCACTCACGCGCGGGTCGTCCGCGACGAACGTTCCCCGTGGTGACGTGCGCAGATAACCCTCCACCTGGAGGTGTTGCAGCGCTCGGCTGACCGTGGCAACAGCAACGTTCCAGCGGCCGGCGATCTCCTTGTTGCTGGGCAGCTTTGCGCCCGGTTCCAGCTCTCCCGAGAGGATCCGCTGGCGGTAGTGATCCGCGATCACAGACCACGTCTTCGGCGTCTTGCTCGGCACGTTCGCTCGCTTCCGCTCGGTGGACGATTCCCCGCGTGAGCAGACTAGTTCACTCGGAACCGTAGCGACTGAACTAGGCCACTCTTCATGCTGGACTAGTTCGCTGACTGGCCGTCGGCTGGGCGGCGACCAGCCCTGTCCCGAGGGAGAACACGTGCAGGACGAGGAGAACAAATGTCCAAACGGCGAGGAGATCCGCCCCGCCCCGCCGGACCCGGACGGCATTGCCACGTGGAAGTGCGAGTGCGGGTACTTCGGCTACCTGCTGCCGCATGGCTTCGTGGCGACGCACCCGGACGAGACACGAGTTCAGGTCTGCGGCCGGAAGCGACTCGACAGCGAGACCGCCGCCCCCGCCGTGGCCTGAGAGCGGCACCGACCACGCCCAGGTGACCCCCCGACATCTGGACGAAGTCCCCTTCAGACCCCCGTCCCGAGCGCGCTGTCATGGCTGACTCCGTATTCGGGGCGGGACCCAACTTCCGTACCCCGCCCGGGGGCTGAAGTCTGGGCGGAAACATCGGTACGGGAACCGGGGTCTCGTCCGCCCGTGCACCACAACCCCCGTGCGGGCGGGCGGGACTACCTGAAGACCCCCGTCCTGGGGTCGGCATTTTCTTCCGTTTAGTCGGCCCCAGGACGGGTTCAGCACCCGAGACAGGTCCGCGTACAGGCCACCGTGTCGGGGCACCCCCGGAACGCGTGGCGAACCGGCTGGTGCGCGCTGAGCCCCTTGTCCGGCCCCTGGCGGTCGTGCTCCATGCCGGACAAGGGGGACCCCCGAACTCCCGGCAAAAGGTCTGTAGTCGATCCGGACCCTGCCGGGCGCGCACCGGGCTCGGAACCCGGGAGCGCACGCCGGTCCCCCCGGATGTTCTGGCTAAACGTTCCGGATGGGGACCGGCCCCATGAACTCCCGTCCCGGGTGGTTCGTCCATTCCAGCCCGGGGCGGGCTCATCTGCTCACCCACTATCGAGGGAACACCCATGGTGCACAAGGATGTTCAGCGGCAGCCGAGGCGCCGGGTCGGTGCGCTGATCCTGATCCTGGACAAGGACGGACGGGTTCTCCTGGTGGAACCCAGGTACCGCGCGGGGTTCCAGCTCCCCGGCGGCGCCGCCCACCAGGGCGAGCAGATCGCCGACGCTGCGGCGCGCGAACTTGCCGAGGAAACCGGGCTTCAGCGGGTGATCACCCACCACCTGGGGATCGACCAGATCCCGGCCAACCCGTCGACCGGCGCGTGTGAAGGCTTCAACATCATCTGCGACGGCGGGATCGCCTCCCCCCGGGAGGTGCACCTTCTTTCGGAACGGGGTGTCCCGGTGGGCGCGGACACGGAGCTCGCCGGGCACCGGTGGGCGGCTCTCGAAGAGCTGGACGAACTCACCGAGCCCTACATGGCGCAGCGCATCCGGGTCGCCGTGGGCATCCTGAACAGCAAGTTGCGTCAGCCGCTCCTGTACATCGGACAGCCGGCGGAAGGGCGCCACGTCGCATGATGGGCGAGACGTCCGGCGGCGGCTTCAACCCCGAAGGCAAGGCCTGGCGGGCCGAATATTTCTTCCGAGGCCAGCCCGGTGTAGCCGGAGCCTTCTCCGGTGGCTCCGACGTCCGGGGGTTCGCGGCCATGCACGAGTTCGTTCCGTTGGCCGTTCACCTGATTTCGGAGATGGCCCGGCGGTGGTGGGTCCTGGACGTCCCGCGCGAAGTCGCCGACTTCGGGGAGATCCTGCTTCGCCACGCGAAGGCCGACGCCCAGGCGCACGGCAAGTGGACGTACCGGCCGGACTGCCCCCCAAAGTGGGCTGACGTAACCGTGACCTACCACCCCACCGGCTGACCCGGTGGCGGCGAAGAAGCGGCCCAGGGCCCGAACCTGACGGGCCACAAAAGCCCCCGCTCCGGCCGTCATCCATGGCAGGCAGCCGACCGGAGCGGGTTCCGCAACACCGCACGATCCGGACGCCAAACGGTGTCCGGCACTCCGCACGATGTGAGGAGACACCAGTATGCCGAAGCTCGAACGTCCGACCGGCAGCCCCGGTCCCGACGTGCGCTCGCTGCTCGACCCGGGACAGTTCGACCGGGTCGTGTTCACCGTGCTGGACAACAACCCCAAGATGACCGCCGACACGGCCGAGCGCATCGTGACCGAAGCGCTCAAGTTCGTCGTGACCGCCCGCACGTTCCCCACCGTGCGAATCACGCCGTCCAACGTCGTCGACGAGGGGTGGCACGCGCTCATCCTCCACACCCGGGTCTACGCCGAACTGTGCCAGCGGCTCGGCGGGTTCGTGCACCACTACCCGGAACGCCCGGACCCGGAGCGCCACGACGAAGCGGCGCTGGTGCGGACCGTCGCCCTCATCGAGGAAGCCGGATACACCCCCGACCACGAACTGTGGACGGGGCCGACCCGGGCCCTGGTGGCCGTGGCGGCGAACTGCTCGCACACCCCGGTGCCCGGTGGGTGCGGACCGATCAACCCCGGGGCGTGCGCCTCCCACTGCAACGGCGGTGGCGGCGGTGGTGGCGGGGAAGCCCACTAACCTGGGCGGACCAACACGGAAGGGCGGGACGCGTGGACGAGAACGAAGCCCAGCAAGTGGCCACAACACTCCGGAACCTGGGCATTCGGGGAGTCGTCTCCCCGGAAGACCTGGGGAATCCGGACGGACCGTGGCGGGTGTACGACAGTGCCGACCCCGACACCCGCCGGGACATCACCGACGAAGCTCTGACAGTCATGGCGGGTCGATCCCGGCAGTCCGGTCCGACGCGAGGATTCGTCATCCCGCAGTCCCGCTGAATCAGCCCTCGGAACGGCCCCGTCCGGGTTCGCCTGGGCGGGGCCGCGGCGTCCGGCGGCTCTTCCTGCGACGGTCCGGGCTTATGTGAGTGGCTTGACACATTCATTGATCTTGACGACGGACATTGGGCGCACACTCCTTCTGCTCCGGTGACTGCTTACGGGGAGCAGTCTGCTACACCTCACAGGCTGAGGCTCAGGCGATCCACGGCGGCAGGACGCGCTGGTCGTCGCGCGGGGCGAGGCCGCAGGCGCCCTCGGGGGTGCGGGCGTCGGGGTTGTAGGCGTGGGCGGGGGACGGGGAGGCGACGACGGCGGTGAAGCCGTCGGTGGTGGCGACCTGGCGGGCGGTGTCGGCGGGGAGGACGGCGGTGTCGCCGGCGGCGAGGGTGAGGGCCTCCCCGGCCAGGTCGACCCGGGCAGTGCCGGTGAGCAGGGTCCAGACCTGCTCGGTGTCCATGGCGTGCAGCGGGCCCTTGGTGCCGGCAGCCATGTCGACGTGCCAGACGGCGAGGGCGGCGGAGCCCTGGGTGGGCGAGGCACAGGTGGTCATGACGGCGTTCGGGGTCGCGGTGCGGCGGGCGTCGGTCCGGCGGATCACGGGCATGGCGAAGGAACCCCCTAAGATGGTCAATGAAGTTGTCTATATGGTCAATGAGGTTGTCTATCGTGTCAAGTGAAGCGCCCCCGCCGGGCTTCGAGCTGCCGCTGCGCCTGCTGCTCGCCTTCCGGACGATCATCGACGAGCTGCACGAACGCATCGCCCGCGAGGGCCATCCCGACCTGCGCCCGATGCACGGCTTCGTCTTCCAGGCGATCGGCCCGCACGGCACCACCGCCTCCGAACTCGGCCGCCGCCTCGGCGTCACCAAGCAGGCGGCGGGCAAGACCGTCGACACCCTGGAGCAGCTCGGCTACGTCGAGCGCGCCGCGGACCCCTCCGACACCCGGCGCAAGCTGGTCCGGCTCACCGGGCGCGGGGTGGACTGCCTGGTCCGCTCCGCCCGGATCTTCGACGAGCTGCGCGAGGAGTGGGCCGCGACCCTGGGCGAGGAGCAGCTGCGGCAACTGGAGGACGGCCTGCGCCGGCTCGCCCCCGGCGACCCGTTCCGCCTCGACACCCCGCGCTGGTTCGGGGCGCCGTAACCCCGGCACCGAGGTCAGGACCCGGGGAGCCCGAGGGTCGCGAGGGTCTGGTTCTTGTACGCCTTCACGCCGGTGATCTCGGCGCCGAACCACTCCGGCGCCGAGAACGCCTCCGCCTCGGCCTCCGAACCGAACTCGACCTCGACGGTGCGCAGCCCGGCCAACTCCCCCTGATAGACGTCCGCGTAGACGGTGACGCCGGACGCCTCGAAGGTGTAGCGGTCCTTGACCAGGCGGGCGCCCGCGGTGGCCGGCCAGAGCTCGGTGAACTCCCGCTCCCCGAGCTCGCGTTCCACCTCGATCCGGACCGGCGCGCCGGCCGAGGAGTCCTTGCGCTTGACACCGAGGACGCAGCTGCCGGCGATCCGCCGCAGCCGCACCTCCGTCCCGTCGTCCTTGATCGCGATGTACCCCTGCTCGATGTGCTGCCGCACCGCCGTGTCCGGCGGCTCGAAGTCACCCAGCAGGAACTTGCGCTCGATTTCGAGCGGCATTCCGCACCACCCTTCCGGCAGGCCGTCAGAACGACCGGCCCTCCCCACGGTACGGCGGCTCCGGCCCCGAGGAGTCCGGCCGGTCCCGCAGGTCCGCGCAGAGCGAGGAGCTGAGCCGGTTGAGCACCCCGGCGAGCTCGGCGTACCGCTCCTCGTCCCAGTCCCCCAGCAGTTCGGCGAGCTGGGCGCGCCGGGCGGCGACCAGCCGCAGCGCCACCTCCTCCCCCGGTTCGGTGAGCCGCAGCGACAGCCCGCCGGACCGCGCCGCCAGCCCCCGGCCCTCCACCTCCCGGGCGGCCTCCTCGACGACGGCCACCGGGACGATCCGCCGCTCGGCCAGTTCGGCCGGCTCGACCGAGCCGTGCTGGTGCATCTGGAGGAGCAGCCAGCTGGAGGCGGGCCGCAGGTCCAGTCCGGCGGTCTCGGTGATCCGCCGGAAGAGGTCGCGCCGGGCCTCGCGGCTGTTCAGCACCGAGAGCGCGCGGGCGATCTCGTCCAGCGAACTGCGCTCGACCGGATTGACGCCGATGGACTCGCTGAGGTCCGGCCCGGTGACGGCGGAGCGCAGCTTCTGCTCGCGCAGGAACAGCGACAGCACGAAGGCGACCACCGCGACCGGCACCGCGTACAGGAACACCCGGGTGATCGACTCGGCGTACGCGTGGTAGACCGCCGGCTGGACGGCGGCCGGCAGTTGGGGGATGACCCGCGGGTCGGCCGTGATGGTCTCCGGCTGGAAGCCGGGTGGCAGCGGCACCCCCGCCAGCGCGTCGGCGAGCCGGCTGCGCAGGCCGCTGGCGAAGACCGTCCCGAAGATGGAGACGCCGAAGGAGGCCCCGATGGAGCGGAAGAAGGTGGCGCCCGCGGTGGCCACGCCGAGGTCCTCGTAGCCGACCGAGTTCTGCACGATCAGCACCAGCACCTGCATCACCAGGCCCAGCCCGAGGCCGAAGACCAGGAAGTAGAAGCTCATCTCGGCGGTGCTGCTGTGCTCGTCCAGCCGGGAGAGCAGCAGCAGCCCGACGGTGGTCACGGCCGTCCCGGCGATCGGGAAGATCCGGTAGTGGCCGGTGCGGGCGACGATCTGGCCGGAGCCGATCGAGGTGAGCAGCATGCCGAGCACCATCGGCAGCATGTGGATGCCGGACATGGTCGGCGAGACCTGCTGGACCACCTGGAGGAAGGTCGGCAGGTAGGTCAGTGCGCCGAACATCGCGAAGCCGATGACGAAGGAGATCACCGCGACCAGGCTGAACGTCCGCGAGCGGAACAGCCGCAGCGGCAGCACCGGCTCCACCGCGGTCCGCTCGACCAGGACGAAGGCGAGCAGCAGCACCAGGCCGAGCACGCCGAGGCCGACGGTCTGCCAGGAGGTCCAGGCCCAGGTGGTCCCGCCGAGCGAGGTCATCAGCACCAGGCAGGTGGCGACGGCGGCGATCAAAACGGTGCCGAGGTAGTCGATCCGGTGCTCGCGCCGAACCTCCCGCCCGTGCAACACCGTCGCGATCACCACCAGGGCGACGATGCCGATCGGCAGGTTGATGTAGAAGACCCAGCGCCAGCTGAGGTGGTCGACGAACACTCCGCCGAGCAGCGGCCCGAGCACGCTGGTGACGCCGAACACGGCACCGAAGAGGCCCTGGTAGCGGCCGCGGTCCCGGGGGGCGACGAGGTCGCCGACGATCGCCTGGGAGAGCACCATCAACCCGCCGCCGCCCAGGCCCTGGAGCGCGCGGAAGGCGATCAGCTCGCCCATGTTCTGGGCGATCCCGCACAGCACCGAACCGAGCAGGAAGATCACGATGGAGGCCTGGAAGAAGCGCTTCCGGCCGTACATGTCGCCGAGCTTTCCCCACAGCGGGGTCGCGGCGGTGGAGGCCAGCAGGTAGGCGGTGACCACCCAGGAGAGGTGGTCGAGGCCGCCGAGGTCGCTGACGATGGTCGGCAGCGCGGTGGAGACGATGGTCTGGTCGAGGGCGGCCAGCAGCATCGCCAGCAGCAGGGCGCCGATCGGCACCCAGAGGTTGGGGACGGTGACCGCCGGCGGGCCGGTCCCGGCCGCGGCGCTCCGGTCGGACGCGGCGTGCGGCTCCGTCATGACGTCTCCGTCATGGCTTCTCCCTCATGACTTCTCCGTCGGCCATGGCTTCTCCGTCGACATCACGACGTCTCCGTGGGCATGGCGTCTCCGTACGGGGTCGCGGGCCCGTCGGCCGGGCCGGGCAGGTGATCACTCCCAGCTCACAACGCTCGCTGGTTCGTCCCGATTTGTTCCACCGGGTTGAGCCGAGCGTAAGCGCCGGGGACAACCGCCGCGCCCCGGGCGTTCTCCGGAGAGCCAACCGGCACCAATCGGCACAACCTCCCCGCAGGGGGACGGACGCCCCTGTCCACCCTTCGAGCGGTCCTGCATAATCAGGCGCGATCGTGCGCCCGGTTCCGCCCGGACGGCGCACCGAACGACCGAACAGCCGAACAGCCCGACGACCGAACAGCCGCCCGCGAAGTCGACGCGAAACCGAGGAGGACCGGCCGATGCCGGACCAGCACTGCCCGACGTGCGGCACCGCACGCTCCACCGGGTGCGGCTGCGTCCCGGACCCGAGCCTCACCGAGACCGCCGTCCTGCCCCACATCGAGGGCCCGCCGCTGGTCCGCCCGTACGTCCCGCAGACCGCCGACCAGCTGGCCGACGAGACCCACCCGAACGCGCCGGTGGTGGACCCGTTCGCGACCACGGTGCTGCCGCCCGTACCCCCGGGGCGGCCCGGGCCGCCGGCCGCTCCGCCGCTCGGACCGGACGCGGACGCGTACGCCACCACCGTGCTGCCGCCCGTCGCCCCGGGGCAGGCCCCGTTCGGGCCGGGCGTCGGTGCCCACCCGGGCGTCGGTGCCCACCCGGGCGCCGACGGCTACCCGGACGCACCTGCCTACCCGGACCCGCATGCCTACCCGGGTGCCGACGGCTACCCGGCAGGCGGCGGTTACCCGGCAGGCGACGGTTACCCGGCGACCGACGGCTACCCGGACCTCGGCGCCCACCCGGAGGCGTACGCCACCACCGTGCTGCCGCCGGTACCGCCCTCGGGGCCGGCCGGGAACGAGATCGGCCTCTTCTCCTTCGGGCAGGCGCCGGACCTCGGGCCGGCCTCGAACGGTCGGGCCCCGAACGCCGGTCAGGCCGTGCCCGGGCCGGAGGCCGGTGGCGGCCGGGCCGCCAGGAGGGCGGCCGAGCAGGCCGACCGGAACCCGCTCGCCCAGCGCAAGGGGCTGCTCGCCGGGGCCGGCGCCGCCCTGGTGGCGCTCACCATCGGTGTCGCGTACGCGGTGACGCCCTCCAACGAGCCGCCGGCCAAGCAGGCGCAGCCGCTGCCGACGAGCACCCTGGCGCCTGCGCCGGTGGACCCGCCCACTCTGGCGGTGCCCGCTCCGAGCGCCGCGGCGCCGACCAGCGAGGCACCGAGCCCGACGGCCGCCCCCACCCGCAGGCCGAGCCCGACGAAGACGACCACCCCGCCCCCGGCCGCCACGCCGACGCCACCGCCGCCGCCTCCGGTCCAGGCGCCCGTTCCGGTCCCCACCCCGACGCCCACACCCACGCCCACGCCGACCCAGGCGCCGAGCCCGCGGCAGCTCCAGCTCGGGATGAGCGGGGCCGACGTCAAGGACATGCAGCAGCGCCTGTACGCCGCCGAATGCGGATTCATCGACAAGTCGATCGTCACCGGCACCTTCGACTACTGGACCCAGTCGGTGCTCACCAGCTACCAGCGCGACAACCGGATCAAGGGCGAGAACGGCGTCTACGGCCCCAAGACCCAGGCCACCCTCACCGCCGACCCCGGCTGCTGACTCCGACTGCTGGCCCCGGCTGCTGAGCCGGGCTGCCGAGCCGGGCTGCCGCTCCCGTCCGAGCGCAGGCACAGGAAAGGGGCGGCGGCCGCCCGTCGGCAGCCGCCGCCCCGCCCGTGACCCCGCCGGCCGGTCAGCCGGTGATCGCCCCGAAGATGCTGATGCCCGCCAGCACGACCATGATCGTCGCCGCCACCCGGATGATCAGCTTCATCGGCACGTACTTGAGCAGCTTCTGCCCACCCACGATGGCGACCCCGCCGACCGCGCACAGCGCCAGCCAGGACCCGAGGCCGACGGCCAGCGGGTCGGCGTACTTGGCGGCCAGGTTGGCGGTCATGATCTGGGTCAGGTCACCGAACTCGGCGATCGCGACGACCACGAAGCTGGCCCCGGCCACCTTCCAGAAGCTGTTCGAGGACGGCTCCTTGGCCGCGTGCTCGTCCTCGTCCTCGCCGCCGTGGAACAGCAGCATCGCCGCGCCGACCAGGAACAGCAGGCCGGTGACGCCCTCCACCCAGCGGTGCGGCAGCAGCGTGAGCAGGTGCCCGGCGACGAGCGCGAGGCCCACTTGGAGGGCGAAGGCCGCGGCGATGCCCACGAAGACGTAGCTCGCACGGTACTTGGTGCCGAGCACCAGGCTGGCCAGCGCGGTCTTGTCCGGCAGTTCGGCCAGGAAGATGATGCCGAAGGTCAACGCGGCAACGGTGATACTCATAGGAGTCCTCGGTCGGGCTGCCCGGCCTCCGCAGGTCCGTCAGGGGACGCTTCGGCCCGACAGCACTGGTCATGGTCACAGCACTGCGGCCGAAGGTCTCGCCGGCACCGCTCATCGAGCGGTACCCCGGGCGCCGGGCCCCTGGGGGCCAGTATGTCGACGGTCCGGTGGAGGGCTACTCCCCTTCAACGGCCCCAAGCGTACCCGACGGCGTCGACCGACCCGCCCGGGGAGATCCACGGCGGCCGACGGGGATCGACGGAGTCCGACAGCGGTCGATGGCGGCCAACAGAGCTCGACGGCGGTCGACCCGCCTACCGGGCGCCCCCGTCCGGCTCGGCCGCGATCAGCCCGCGCCCGACCAGTTCCAGTACCACCACGATCGCCACCGACTCCACCGCCAGCAACCCGATCAGCACGAACAGCTGCACCGCCCCCGCCTGGACCGGCGAGGCCCCGCCCAGCAGCATCCCGACGAAGGCCCCGGGCAGGGTGACCAGGCCGACCGTCCGGGTCTGGTCCAGCGCCGGGACGAGCGAGGTCGCCGCCGCCGTCCGGCAGATCTCCAGCCGGGCGTCGCGCTCCTCGAAGCCGAGCGCCAGCGCCGCCTCCACCTCGCCGCGCCGCAGCCTCAGCTCGTCCAGGGCCCGCCGCCCTGCCAGCGAGGTCGCGCTGAGCGCCCCGCCGATCAGGATGCCCGCGACCGGGATGACGGACAGGCCCTCGGGCGGCAGCAGCCCGACGCCCAGCAGCAGGGCGAGCACCGGCAGCACCCCGGCGCCGATCGGGGCGGCCGCCCAGACCCAGGCCGGGCCCCGGGTCATCCGCCGTCCGGCGGTGCGCACCGCGACCGAGAACATCAGCACCACGAACAGCGCCGACCACCAGAGCGAAGCGACCACCCAGGTGATCACCGCGGCGACGGCGGCCAGCTGCACCACGGCACGCAGCCCGGCACGCAGCACCGCGTGCCCGTGGCCGAGCAGTCCCCGCCCGGCCACCGCGACGGCGGCCAGCAGCAGCACGGCGGTGACCACCCCGAGCACCGGGGTGACCGGCAGCAGCTGGCCGCCGGAGGCCGCCAGATCCGCCGGGGCCATCAGATCCGGCCCTTTCGGATCCGACCCGCACAGATCCCACCCGCGCAGATCCAATCCGTCCAGATCCCACCCGCACAGATCCAATCCGTCCAGATCCGGCCCATCGGGCGCGGGCCCTCAGATCCAGCTGGTGAACCACATCCGGTCCTGCCAGGACGACATCGGGATCACCTCCGCCGTGTACAGCGGGTAGAAGAAGGCGAAGCAGCCGACGATCGCGAGCACGACCGCCCCGGCCCCGATCGCCCCGATCCGGCGTCGCTCGGGGGTGCACCCGGGCGGGCCGAGCATCGCGCCGAGCATCTGGGCGACGGCCAGGCACAGGAACGGCACCAGCACGACCATGTAGAAGGAGAAGATCGTCCGCTCCTGGTACCGGAACCAGGGCAGGTAGATCCCGGCCACCGCGCACAGCACCGCGCCCGAACGCCAGTCCCGCCGGAAGAACCAGCGCCACAGCAGGTAGACCAGCGCGAAGCAGGCCGCCCACCACAGGAAGGGCGTACCGAGGCCGAGGATCTGCGAGGCGCAGCCGCCCGAGGAGGTGCAACCGCGCTGCCCGTACGGGATCTGCTCCCAGTACATCGAGACGGGGCGGCCGTCGACCAGCCAGGCGAAGGGGTTGGACTGGTAGGTGTGCGGGGTGCTCAAACCGGTATTGAAGTCGTACATCTGCGAGTGGTAATGCCACAGGCTGCGCAGCGACGCGGGCACCCAGCTCATCGGGACCTGCGGCAGCGGGATGCCGAGGACGCTGTCCGGGGAGAGCCCGGCGCGCCCGTCGGCCCAGTGCCGGTCGTAGCCGCCCCCGCCGGTCGGGCCGGAGCCGCCGGTGGCGAGCCAGCCGCTCCAGGCCCCGACGTACACCACCACGGCGGAGCCGACCATGGCGAGGAAGGCGGGGACGGCGTCCCGGCGCAGCATGGAACGCCAGGGACGGCGGGCGCCGGCGGCGCGGCGGCCGGACTGGTCCCACAGGACGGTCAGGACGCCGAAGGCGGCGAGGATCGGGGCGCCGTTCCACTTGACCGCGCAGGCGGCACCGAGGAGCACCCCGGCGGCGATCCGCCAGGGACGCCACCCGAGCCGGACGGCGTCGCCGCCGACGCTCTCGCCGCCGACGGTCTCGGCGGCGACGGCGAGCCGGGCGCGGACGTGGTCGCGGTCGATCAGCAGGCTGCCGAAGGCGGCGAGCACGAAGAACATCTGGATGCCGTCGAGCAGGCCGACCCGGCTCATCACCAGTTGGAGGCCGTCCACCGACATCAGCAGCGCGGCGGTGCAGCCGATCAGGGTGGAGCCGAAGAGGCGGCGGCCGATCCGGGCCAGCATCAGCACGGTGACGGTGCCGAGCAGGGCGGTCATGAACCGCCAGCCGAAGGGGTTCAGTCCGAACAGCTGCTCGCCGACCGCCATCACCCATTTGCCGAGCGGCGGGTGGGCGATGAACTCGGGCGCGGAGGTCAGCGGGATCGACTGCGGGGCGGACAGGATGTCGGCGTTGGCGTGGTCGGGCCAGGTGCCCTCGTAGCCCTGCTGGAGCAGGGACCAGGCGTCCTTGGGGTAGTACGTCTCGTCGAAGACGAAGGAGCCGGGGTGGCCGAGGTTCCAGAACCGCAGCAGGCCGGCGAAGAGCGCCACGGCGATCGGTCCGAGCCAGCCGGAGCGGTCGGCCGCCCAGCGGACCAGGCCCCCGCGCGGGGCCGGGGCCGGGGCGGCGGTGGCCGGGGCCGCCGGTGGGTGCGTGAGCGCCGCTTGCGTCATAGCCTCGCCGATTCGCCTGTCTGCTCTGTCCGGGTCCTGGCTCCGCCCGGGTCGTGCCGCTCCGGCCGGGGCAGGGCGGTCAACAGCCACTGACACTATGTGGCGGTGCGCGCGAAGCCAAGCGCGACGGGCGCCGACCAGGTGACCTGGTCGGCGCCCGTTTCGAACCCCCTTGCCGCCCGTTCCGCTAGGCGGCGGTCTGCAGCTCCCGGACCGGGACGGCGTGGACGACGGCCGGTGCCGCGTTGTCCTGCTCCGGCGTGAGGTACGGGCGCAGCCGCAGCGCCATGGCGACGATCAGCAGCGTGGAGCCCGCCATGGCCGCCAGGTAGAGCGGCCAGGTGCCGGAGCCGACCAGCAGCACGCCGACGGCCGGGCCGACCGCGATGGCGATCTGCTTCACCAGGGCGTACCCGGCGTTGTAGGTGCCGAGCAGCCGGGCCGGGGCGAGGTCCGCGACGATCGGGCCCATGGTGGGCGCGAGCAGCGACTCGCCGACGCCGAAGAGGGCGTAGATCGAGACGATGGCGACCGTGGCGGCCATGGTCTCGGTCCGTATCAGGCCGGCCACCAGGGCCATCGCCCAGGCGCCGAGCCAGACCACGCCGGCCGCGGCCATCGCGGTGGTGCGGCGGCGCTTGGCGGTGATCCGCACCATGAACATCTGCAGCACCACGATGGTCAGCGCGTTGGCGCCGATCGCGAAGCCCAGGGTGGAGGGCGCGGTGCCGACGGTGTCGGTGGCGAAGGCCGCGACGCCGGACTCGAACTGGCCGTAGCAGGTGAAGAAGATCAGCCCGGCGAGGATGCTGAGCCGCACCATCGCCTTGTCCGCGAGCAGGGCGCGCAGCCCGGTCGGGCCGTCGGCCTTCCCGTGGACGGCGGTCAGCTGGGTCCTGGGCATCCGGGCGGTGCCGGTGACCAGGGCGAGGCCGAGGAACGTCACCGCCTCGATGGTGAACAGCCGGGTCAGGCTGGCCGGGTCCGACACGTTCACGATCTGCCCGCCGACCAGCGCACCGATGCCCATGCCCAGGTTGACCAGGGTGAACTGGAGCGCGAAGGCGTGCGAGCGGGTGGCCGCCGTGGAGCAGCGGACGATCATCGTGGCGAGCGCCGGCTGGCAGGTGGTGACACCGGCGCCGAACAGGAAGGAGGAGACCAGCAGGGCCGGGGTGCCGGTGGCGTGGCCGAAGGCGAACGCACCGGTGGCGGCGAGCGCCGTACCGGCCAGCAGGACCGGGCGGGGACCGTACCTGTCGATGCCGCGGCCGGTGAACGGCAGGACGGCGAGGGCCGCCAGCGCGAAGACGGTGAACACCATCCCGGCCGCCAGCGAGCCCAGCCCGCGCACCTGGTCCACGTACACGAACATGTACGGCATCGTGAACCCGCTGCCGAACGCGCTGAGCGCGTTGCCGATCTGGACGCGGCGCAGCGGGCCGCCCGCTCCCCGCCGCTGCTGCCTCTGCTGCTTCACCGTGCCGGTCACCGTGCACATCCCTTCCTGGCTTCAACTGGATACTCTTAAGTCCAGAAGATTTCAGAGCTAAAGTTTGACGAGATAAAGTCTTAGCACCCGAAGACTGCGGAGTCAAAGGCTTAAGGAGTGCACCCTCGTGCGACACTGGTCCGCATGACTACGGACAAGCCGCCGCCGGCTGCCGGCAAGCCCGCCCCGGCCACCCCCCTGGAGTTCGGCATCGCCGAGCAGGTGGCCCTCTACCAGCGGGAATTCCCCACCGTCGACCCCCAGGTGGAGACGATCGTGCAGACCCTCAACCGGGTCTCCCGGCGGATGGGCGTGGCGTACGACCGGCAGCTGACTGTGCTCGGAATCACCTCCGCCGAGTGGGAGGTGCTCAAGGCGCTGGTGGTGTCCGGCAGCCCGTACCGGCTGGGGCCGGGCGAGCTGGCCAAGCGCCTCGGGCTCACCCCGGCGGCGATGACGCACCGGATCGACCGGATGGTGGCGGACGGACTGGTCACCCGGGAGCGGGACGAGACCAACCGGGTGCGGGTGATCATCGAGCTCACCGAGACCGGCCGCGACAAGTGGCTGGAGTCGATGCGGATGGCCGCGGTCTTCGAGGAGGAGCTGCTCCAGGACGTCGTGGGCGAGGAGCGGACCGCGCTCTCCGCGATGCTGGGCCGGATGCTGCGGCGGATCGAGGAGAGCCGGCCGGACGCGCTCGGGCGCACCGCCGGCCTGGACTGACCCCCGGGAGGCCGGGGAACGCGAAACGGGTCCGGCCCGCCGGGAGGATGCTCCTCCCGGCGGGCCGGACCCGTCGCTTCAGGTGCTGCGGGGGTCCGTCGGGCCCTCGGCGGTCCGGTGGACCGTCAGCAGGGGCCGTTGTCGGTCCAGACGCCCCACTGGCCGCTCAGGCTCGGGTCGTCGCCCTTGGTCCACCACTTGTTGGTGTAGTAGTGGCCCTTCCACGAGACCTTGGTGCCGCCGGCCGCGTAGGTGGTGTCGGTGTCCCAGCTCGGGGCGGCCGGGCAGGAGGCCGGCGTGGTCGGGGTGCCGGTCGGCGTACCCGTGGGGGTCCCGGTCGGGGTGCCCGTGGGGGTCCCGGTCGGCGTGCCGGTGGGGGTGCCGGTGGAGGTCGGGGTCGGCGTGCCGGTCGGCGGGGCCGGGCAGGCGGACGCGGAGCCGTTGGTGGCGCTCACCATCTTGTCGAACAGGGCGGTCTTGGTGCCCAGGTCGTACAGCGAGAAGGCGAAGGAGCCGCCGAGGCCGTTGCAGTGCGCGTAGTCGAGCTTGGCCTGGATGGACTTGGCGTCCTCACCGCTCCAGAAGGTGTTGCCGTCGTAGAAGTACGTGGCCTGGGCGCCGTCGTCCCAGAAGGTCTTGGACGGGTTGTCGACGAAGCCCGCGAGCTCCTTGTACATCTGGATGCCGGGCTGGTTGCCGGACATCGCCGCGCCGGCCGCCGGCTGGGTGGCGGGCTGGAACAGGCCGTGCTTGCCGTTGTCCTTCACGCCGGTCCAGCCGCGGTAGTAGAACGGCACACCCATGTTGATCTTGTTGGCGGGGAAGCCGCCGGGGATGCCGTACTCCTTGTCACCGGCCGTCCAGGCCTTGATCGCGTTGTCGATCGAGTACTTCCCGTTGCCCGGCTTGGCCGGGGTCGACGGGTCGTCCGGGGTCGAGTAGAGCGCGGCCTGGTGGTTGGTCGGGCCCTGGGCGTCCCAGCCGCCGTGCATGTCGTAGGTCATGACGTCGAGGAAGGTCAGGTACTGACCGATCTTGTCGGTCTCGACGTTCATGATCTTGTCCTGGCCGGCGCCGACCGCCGCCGACAGGGCGTAGGTCTTCTTGTCGGCCGTGCCCTGCGCGTCCAGCTGGGTGCGGAACTCCTTCAGCAGCGCGGTGAAGTTCTGCTTGTCCGCCGGGCTGGAGAGGTTGCCGGTGTGGCCGCCGCCGCCCGGGTACTCCCAGTCGATGTCGATGCCGTCGAAGACGCCGGCCGCCGAGCCCGGGCCGCCGAAGCCGGCGTCCTTGGGCAGGTTGCCCTTGATGAACATGTCGATGCAGGACGACACCAGGTGCTTGCGCGAGGCGTCCGTGGCGGAGGCCGGCGAGAAGTACTTGGAGTAGGTCCAACCGCCCAGCGAGAGCAGGACCTTGAGGTTCGGGTTCTTCGCCTTCAGCTTCTTCAGCTGGTTGAGGTTGCCCGCGATCGGCTGGTTCCAGACGTCGCCGACGCCGTCGACCGAGATGTCCGGGCCGAAGCTCTTCTGGTAGTCGGCGAACGCGTCGCCCGCGCCGTCACCCGCGTTGGGGTTGTTGTCGTTCGTGTCGGCGGCCTTGGTGGCCTCGAAACACCCCAGGTCGGTCGGGTGGATGTTGGCGAAGGAGTAGATCAGGTAGTCCAGGTTCTTGGCGACGCCGGTGTCCTGGATCGTCTTGGGGTAGTACGCGTTCGCGTAGATCGACCACTGGTCGAAGTAGGCGACCTTGATGCCGCCGCTGGTGGCGGGCGCGCCGGTGGAGTTGGTGGTCGCGGCGTTGGCCGCGCCGCCGCCGGACAGCGCGAGACCTGCGCCGAGCAGCAGGGAGGCGGTGGTGCCGGCCGCGATGGCGGCCATGCTCTTCGGGCGGCGTCGGCGGCCGCCCTGCGGCGCCGGGGTCCCGGCCCTTTCAATGCGTGAGCGCAGCATGGGTGCGTGACTCCTGGTTGTGGGGGTTCCCGTCGGCCCGGGGGCGCGCGTCCGGGGTGGGGCCGGACGACCGGGACATGACAGGTGTGGGTGGGGAATCGAGCGGGATCAGACCATGACGGACTACCGGGATGTGCCGAACCGGCGCCCGCGGCACGAGGCCGCTGACGCCGGTTCAGGGGCTCCCTGCACCTGGGCAATAAAAATGGACTAGACCAACTCCCCCGTCAAGGGGTGCCGTTGGGCCTTGAGACCCGCTTAAGGTTCCACCCCCGCGCTGAGCTGGGCGGCCGCGCCCCGAGCCGGCCCCGGAGTCAGTAGCGGACGGCGTTGGCCACCTCGGCCTTGACCGTGCCGGAGAGGTCCCGGTGGGCGTGCGCGGTGGCCTGGGAGCTCTGCCCGACCGCCACGTCCTGGATGGTCACCGCGGCCGCGTCCAACACCTTGCCCGACCCGTCGGTGAAGTTCACCTGGATCACGTACCGGTACGACTGCTGCCCGTGGTTGGTGACGGTCAGCGGCACCTGCGGCTTGCCGTCCGAACCGGTGGTCACCGCCCCGGCGGTGACGTCCCCCTTGGCGTCCAGCCCGCCCTTGATCCCGGAGACGGCCGAGGAGGCCGCCGACACCGCCGCCGAGGCCCGCGCCTCGGCCGAGGCGATCGCGGACCCCGCCCCGCCGGCCGCCGAGCCCAGCGCCGAGGCGGCGGAGGCGACGGCGCTCGCGCCCTTCTCCACCGCGGACGCCGCGGCGGAGGCCACGCCGCTCACGCTCTTCGAGGAGGAGGAACAGCCCGCGAGCGCCGTCGCGCCGACCACCGCCGCGACCAACACCCCCGCCAACGCCCGGCGTTGGTGACGCACCGGTGGTGCGTCCAGGTCCTGCGCGGTGACCCTCGGCGGGGTCGGGAAGCTGGCTCGGGTGAGCGGCTGGCGGTCCATGCGGTCCCTCGTTTCCGGTCGGCGCCGGGCTGCCCGGCACACCTCCACGCCCACCCTCCGAGGGCCGCGGGGCCGCCGCCAGCAGGGCTGCTGCCTCCGGGTGAGCCGGGCCGGGAGCGCGCGTCAGGACAGCCCCGAGCCCTCCTGGGAGTCCGACTCCACCGCGGCCCGCTCCTCGCGCAGCCGCACCACGTGGCGGCGCCGCGCGACGACGCCGTACGCCCCGGCGGCGCTCGCCACGAAGGACGCCAGGCCGAGCCACGGCCGGTCGAAGACGTGGCCGGTCAGGTGGTCCAGCGAGTACCGGCCGGCGCCCGCCAGGCCGAGCGCCAGGCCGGTCGCACCGAGGAAGGCCGGGTACTCGTAGCCGCCGGACATCGCGAAGAAGCCGGCCGGGGCGTGCACCGACACCGCGCCCGCCATCGTCCCCGCCACCACCGCGCCGGCCGCCGGGGTCGCCAGCCCGGCCACCAGCAGCGCACCGCCGCCCGCCTCGCCGAGGCCGGCCGCCAGCGCACTCTGCCGGGCCGGGTGGAAACCCATCTGCTCCATGGCGTGGGTGGCGCCCTCCAGGCCGCCGCCCCCGAACCAGCCGAACAGCTTCTGGGTGCCGTGCGCGATCAGCACGCCGCCGACCGCGCCGCGCAGGGCCAGCAGGCCCAGGTCCTTACGGTTCAGGCACATGTCGCATCCTCGCTTCCGCGGCGGAGTGACCCCGCTCGGTGACAATGGTGACGGTCCTGCCTCCATAGCAACCGAGGGCGCCCGTCCCTTCGAGCCGGGGCCGCCATCCGGGCGAATTCGGCCCCGACCGGGAATGAACCGCCGGCGGGGTGATCCACGCCGCGCCCGGCCGCGGGGCGTGGCGGACCGGCTGCCCGGGGCCCCGAGGTCATGCTTGGCCCATGTTCGTCTTCAACCTGGGCAGCGCCTTCATCACCTTCTTCGCCGTGGTCGGCCCGCCGAAGACCCTGCTGGCCTTCGCCCGGCTGGCCGGGACCCGCAGCAACCGGGAGCTGCGCCGACTCGCCGCGCTGAGCACGGCCATCGCGGCGGTGATCGGCCTGGTGCTCGGCTTCGGGGCCGACGAGCTGACCACCCTCTTCCACATCAGCGACCAGTCGCTCCAGCTCGCGGGCGGGGCGATCTTCTTCGTCTACGCCGTCGCCCTGGTCTTCGGCGTCCACCTCGGCTCGGACGCCGACGACGACGAACACCTGTCGAACCCGCTGGTGGACGGCATCCGCGAACTGCTGCTGCCGTACATCGCCAGCCCGCTCGCCATCACGGCCGTCCTGGTCGCCTCGCTCAACCAGGACAACCTGGGCTGGAAGGCCGCCGTCTCCGGGGCGTACGTGGCCGTCGCGGTGATCAACTACCTCTGTGTGGCGGTGCTCGCGCCGCTGATGCGACGCACCCACCGCACCTCGCTGGAGGTGCTGTCCCGGCTGCTCGGGCTGCTGCTGGCGGCGGTCGGCGTCGAACTGTTCCTGGAGGGCCTGGCCGGGCTGGGAGTGCACCTGCCGGAGGGGCACTGAGCCCGCACCGTACCCGCACCAGGCCCCGACGGGTGCCGAACGGCGCTCACGGGCCCTGAACGGAGCCGGGCCCGGCGCCCGCCCGGGTCAGCCGGCCGCGAGGCGTGCCAGCACCTCGCCGATCCGCTCGCGGACCAGTGGATCGGCGACCAGCCCGTCCGGGCCGACCGCGCCGCGCTCCAGCGGAAGCCGGACGCAGGCCTCGTCCAGCACGGCCGCGCCGGTGTAGCCGAGGACGGTGCGCAGGGTGGCCTCGGCCCCCTGGCCGCGGCCCGGACCGGCGGCGTTGATCCAGCCGGTGGGCTTGTCCGAGATCTCGATCCCGCCGACCGTCCAGTCCAGCAGGTTCTTGAACGCGCCCGGCAGCGTCCCGGCGTACTCGGGGGTGCAGACCAGCAGCGCGTCGGCCGCCTCGATCGCGGCCCGCAGCTCGGCCACCGGCTCCGGCAGCGGGTCGGTGTCGTGGTCCGGATTGAAGTGCGGCAGCCCGGCCAGCCCGGCGTAGTACGTGGTCCGCAGGCCCGGGGCGGCCGCGGCCACGGCGGCCGCGGTGCGCAGCACGGTCTCGTTGGCGGAACCGGCTCGCAGGCTCCCGGGCAGCAGCAGGATGTGGCGCTCGTTCGGCATGCCGGGCAACCTACTCCTTGACGTCCGCGTCAAGGACAGCCGCCCACCGCCCGCCGCCCGCCATCGGCACCGGCCGTGGACCAGTGGCAGCGGCAGCGGTCAGCGCGGAACCACCGGCCGCCAGGGCACCGGGCTGGAGAGGATCATCGAGCTGGACGGCTGGCCGTAGCCGCCGAGCCGGTCGCACACCGCCTCGAACTCGGCCATCGTCGACACCGCGACCAGCAGCACGCAGCACGCCCCGCCGGTGACCCGGTGCAGCTGGACCACCTCCGGCCAGGTCGGCACCTCCGGATCGCGCAGCACGCAGCGCGGGCCGTAGCACTGGATCTGGACCAGCGCGGTGATCGGCAGCCCGGCCCGGGTGAGGTCCACGTGGGCGTGGTAGCCGCTGATCACCCCCTCGGATTCCAGCCGTCGGACCCGTTCGGCCACCGCGGGTGCGGACAGGCTCACCCGGCGGGAGAGTTCGTTGTACGAGAGCCGGGCGTCGGCCTGGAGCTCGGCGAGCAGGCGGCGGTCAACGGCGTCCAAGGCGACCTCCCGGGTGGTCGGGATCAAGGGATTTCCATTCGTAAAGCGAATCGGCGGAACGCATCGCGAACAACAGCTCCGAAGGCGGTTGCGATGCCCGTCGACCATTCAAACGGGGGGCACCGCCACCGCACAATGGGCACCCGGTGGAACCCGGCAGTCCGGCTGGTTCACCGGACCGGGCGATGCGGCCCGGAGGATCAGGAGGATCGGGATGGGGCACGACACGGTGGAGACACCCAACCTGTCGTTCGGTCGGGGCGGAGCACCGGGCCGGGGCACCCCGTACGCCCAGTACGTACGCCTGGAGGAGCTGCACGGCCTGCAGCACCCGCGCAGCAAGGAGCCGGCCGAGCTGTCGTTCATCGTCACCACCCAGGTGATGGAGCTGCTGTTCGACCTGCTGCGGCACGAGTGGACGCTCGCCCGGCAGGCACTGCGCGAGGACGACCTGCCCGCCGCGCTGGCCGCGCTGCGCCGGGGCACCCACGTGCAGGACGTACTGGTGGAGTCCTGGGACCTGCTGGCCACCATGACCCCGCACGAGTTCAACTCCTTCCGCTCGCTGTTCGGCGAGGCCTCCGGCTTCCAGTCCGCCGCCTTCCTGCGGCTGGAGTTCCTGCTCGGCAACAAGAACGCCGCGCTGCTGAAGATGTACGACGGGATGCCCGACACCCAGGCCGAGCTGACCGAGGCCCTGCGCTCCCCCGGCCTGTACGACGAGGCACTGGCGCTGCTGGCGCGCCGCGGCCTGGCCCCGCACCGGGCGCCCTCCGAGGAGCGCCACCAGCCGTCCGCGGAGGTCGAGGCGGCCTGGCGGCGGGTGTACACCGAGCCGGAGTCCGCCGCGCTCCAGCCGCTCGGCGAGGCCCTGCTGGACGTGGCCGAGCGAGTCACCCGCTGGCGCCAGCGCCACCTCTCGGCGGTCAAGCGGACCATGGGCGGCAAGCCCGGCTCGGGCGGCTCCAGCGGACTGACCTGGCTGCGCAAGTCGGCCGAGCAGGACGTGTTCCCGGAGCTGTGGACGATCCGGGACGGGCTGTGACGGAGCGGGCCGTGACGGAGCGGGCCGTGAGCGAGGGTAACCAGGGGAACGAGAGGACGGGCATGATCACGCGCGAGGACTGCGCGGCGCTGGACGCCGTCGACCCGCTGGCGGCGTTCCGCAAGGAGTTCGCCCTGCCTGACGGGGTGATCTACCTGGACGGCAACTCGCTGGGCGTGCTGCCGGTGCGCACGCCCGAGCGGGTGCGCCGGGTGGTCGAGGAGGAGTGGGGCCGGGAGCTGATCCGCAGCTGGAACGACGCCGGCTGGTTCGAGCAGCCGTACCGGCTGGGACGGCGGATCGCGCCGCTGATCGGCGCCGGTCCGGCGGAGGTGGTCGTCTGCGACACCACCTCGGTCAATCTCTTCAAGGTGCTGTCGGCCGCGCTGCGGCTGCGTCCGGGCCGGCGCACCGTGCTCGGTGACGCCGAAGCCTTCCCGACCGACCTGTACATCGCCGAGGGCGTGACCGGTCTGGTCGAGGGCGCGCGCAGCGCGCTGATCCGCCCCGAGGAGCTGGACCGGCACCTGGACGGGGACGTCGCCGCGGTCGTCCTCTCGCACGTGGACTACCGCACCGGCGAGCTGCTGGACATGCCCGGCATCACCGCCCGGGTGCAGGCCGCGGGCGCCCTGATGATCTGGGACGTGTGCCACTCGGTGGGCGCGCTGCCGGTCGAACTCGGCGCCGCCGGCGCGGACTTCGCGGTCGGCTGCACCTACAAGTACCTGAACGGCGGCCCCGGTTCGCCGGCCTTCCTGTACGTCGCCGAGCGGCACCTGGCGGCCGGCCCGCTCCAGCCGCTGAGCGGCTGGTTCGGCCACGCCCGGCCGTTCGCCTTCGAGCCCGGGTACGACCCGAAGCCGGGCATCGGCCGGTTCCTCACCAGCTCGCCCTCGCTGCTCGGGCAGGCCGCCCTCGACGCCTCGCTGGACGTCTGGGAGCGGGTCGACCAGGCGGCGGTGCGGGCGAAGAGCCTGGCGCTGACCGACCTGTTCGTCTCGCTGACCGAGGGGCTGGACGGCGTCGAGGTGGCGACCCCGCGCGAGCACGCCCGGCGGGGCAGTCAGGTCGCGCTGCGGCACGCCGACGGCTACCCGGTGGTGCAGGCCCTGATCGAGCGCGGGGTGATCGGCGACTTCCGCGCACCGGACCTGATGCGTTTCGGCTTCACGCCGCTCTACGTGTCGTACACCGAGGTCTGGGACGCGGCCCGGCAGCTGGCCGAGGTGCTGGAGAGCGGTGAGTGGCGGGCGGAGCGCTTCTCCCGCCGGGGCGAGGTGACGTAGGCCGGGGACCGGGACTGGGCCACCTCCTTTGCCATTAATAATGCGCAGCATTAATCTTGCGCGCATGGCAAGGACATCGGCGGGCCACGAGACCCGCGAGAGGCTGCTGCGCGCGGCGGAGGAACTCTTCGCCACCCGCGGCGTGGAAGCCGCCCTGACCAGGGACATCACCCGACTGGCCGGACAGAGCAACCCGTCCGCCGTGCAGTACCACTTCGGCTCCCGCGAGGGCCTGCTCGACGCGATCATGGCCGGCCGCCAGGAACGCGCCGAGCAGGCCCTCGCGCCGCGTCTGCCCGCCCTCGCGGACGCGGACCTGCCCGGACTGCTCGGCGCCCTGGTCGCGGCCGAGGCCACCGAACTGCGCACCGAACAGGGCCGGCACTGCCTGCGGATCTCCGCGCAGGTCAGCCACACCAGCGGCATCCGCACCCGGACCCCGCACCCGACGCTGGCCGGCGGCGGCTACTGGCGCCTGATCGAGCTGGTCGAGGACCGGATCTCCGCCCTGCCGGAGCCGATCCGGCTGGAACGGATCGACCTGGTCCTCACCCTGATCGGCGCGGCCCTCGCCGACCGGGCGCAGCAGTACCTCGCCGGCTCCACCCCCCTGACGGACGAGGAGACCTTCCTCGCCGACCTGGTGACGATGTCCGCCGCCATGCTCTCCTCCCCCACCCCCCGAAGGAGCAGGTCATGAACGACCTCACCGGCAAGACCGTCGTCGTCACCGGCGGCGCCCGCGGCCTGGGCGCCGAGGCCGCCCGGCTCGCCGTGGCGTCCGGCGCCAACGTGGTGATCACCGACGTCCTGGAGGAGGACGGCAGGACCACCGCCGCCGAACTCGGCGAGCGGGCGCGGTTCGTGCGCCACGACGTGACCTCCGAGGAGGACTGGCAGCGCGTGGTGGACTTCGCGGTGGCGGAGTTCGGCGCCCTGCACGGTCTGGTCAACAACGCGGGGATCTCCACCGGCACGCTGCTCGCGGACGAGAGCGTCGAGCACTTCCGCAAGGTCCTGGACATCAACCTGACCGGCGTGTTCATCGGGATGAAGACCGCCGTCCCGGCGATGCGCGCGGCCGGCGGCGGCTCGATCGTCAACATCTCCTCGGCGGCTGGCCTGATGGGCCTGGCGCTGACCGCCGGCTACGGCGCCTCCAAGTGGGGCGTGCGCGGCCTCAGCAAGATCGGCGCGGTCGAGCTGGGCACCGAGCGGATCCGGGTCAACTCGGTGCACCCGGGCATGACCTACACCCCGATGACCGCCTCGGTCGGCATCCGGCGCGGCGAGGGCAACTACCCCAACACCCCGATGGGCCGAGTCGGCGAGGCGCCCGAGATCGCCGGCGCCGTCGTCTACCTGCTCTCCGACGACTCCTCCTACGTCACCGGCGCCGAGCTGGCGGTGGACGGCGGCTGGACCACCGGCCCGACCGTCAAGTACGTCATGGGGCAGTGAGCCCCGCGGCCGCCCGGGCCGCCGTGACGCAGCTCATGTCCGGGCCGAGTTCGACCGGCATCGCCCCTGGGGAAGCTTCCGACCGACGGAACGTCATACCCTGGGGAGGTAGCGCGTGACCCTCGCACTCGGCCCGCTCAAGCCCGAACCTGCCCCGCTGATCCTCGGCCTGGCACTGTTCTTCCTGCTGCTGTGGCTGCTCGGCCGCCACCTGCTCCCCCGGATCGAACGGGTGCAGTCCGAACGCTGGGAGGCCACCGAGGGCCGCACCGAACGCGCCGAGGCCCTGCTCGCCGAGGCCGAGGCCACCCGGGAGGCCCGCCTGCGGGAGCTGGCCGAGGCCCGCCACGAGGCGGCCCGGATCCGGGAGGAGTACGCCGAGCGCGGCGCGGCGGCGATGGTCGCGGCCCGCGCGGAGGGCATCCGCGACCGGGACGAACTGCTCACCACCGGCCGCGCCCGGATCGCCGCCGACCGGGCCGAGGCGGCCCGCCTGCTGCGGCAGGACGTCGGCGAGCTGGCCGTCGCCCTGGCCGGCCGGGTGATCGGCGAGCCGGTGGACGCCGTCGCCGCACAGCGCCGCACGGTGGAGCGCTTCTTCGAGGCGAACTAGCGGAGCCGGCCGGCTCTCGTCGGCCCGCCGCCAGCCCCTCGTCAGCCCATCGTCAGCTCCTCGACCAGCGCGCGGTACACCGCGAAGGCCGGCTTGGGCGTGTAGTCGTCGCGCACCAGGCCGAAGTGCGGGAACAGCCCGGCGGCCGCGCTGTCCGCGTCCCTCAGGGCGAAGAACGCGTAACCGGTGACATTGAGTTCGGTGGCGAGCCCGGCGACCGTCCGGACCACCTCCGCCACCACCTCGGCCTGCCGCGCCTCGCTCCGCCCGGGGCCGGTGGGCCAGCCGTTCTCGCAGATCCGCAGCGGAACACCGGGCCCGATCCCGGCTCCGGGCAGCGTGTCCCGGCGGAAGCCGGCGAGCACCGCCCGTACCGCGTCGGCGAGTCGACCGGGTGGGACGGGACGGAAGACGTCCGGGAAGAAGTCCAGGCCGACGTAGTCCAGGGCATGGTGGAAGCGCTCGTCGGCGAGCCGGCCGAGCTCGGGCCAGAAGGTGTCCGCGGGGTCGAAGGAGGGCACCGCGTTGAAGCCGACGGCCAGCCGGTCGAATCCCCGGGCCAGCGCCTCCTCCTTCGCCGCGATCACGCCCTCGACCAGCGCCCGGCGGACGTTGGGGATGCTGCCGTCCACGGGCGGGAGGTCCAGGTTGGGCTCCTCGCAGATCTGGAGCAGCCCGAGGCGGTGCCCCTCGGCGCGGACCGTCCGCCGGACGAAGTCCAGCCAGCCCGCCAACTCCCCGCCGCGGTCCCGGTACTGGACCACCAGGTCGAGCTGGCGTCCCTCGGCGGCGTACTGCTCGGGCCGCGCGGGGGTGTGCTCGCCGCCCGGGTACGAGCGGTAGGCGCGGACCAGGAACTCCGCCGCACCGCCCTGGAGTTCGCGCAGGGCCGCGGTGATCCGGGCCGGGTCGTCGGGGCGGACGGGCGCGATCACGCCGGTGTCGTCACCGGTCAGTCCGCCGGGGTAGATGCCGAAGGTGAAGGTCATGCCGTCACCGTAGCCGATATTTTTGGTGTCACTGCAACTTTGGAGTGACAGCATGAACTGCGGATAGGATCCGGCCATGGGACTTCGCGAACTCAAGAAGCAGCAGACCCGGGAGCTGCTCTCCGACACCGCCATGGGCCTGTTCGCCGAACGCGGCTTCGACCGGGTCACGGTGGTCGAGGTGGCCCGGGCCGCCCGGGTCTCGCCGAACACGGTCTTCAACTACTTCCCCACCAAGGAGGACCTGTTCTTCGACCGGCAGGAGGAGGTCGTCGCCCACCTGGCCGAGGTGGTCCGGCGCCGCCCCGCGGGCAGCCCGGCCGTGGACGCCGTCCGGGCCGACCTGCTGGCGGCCTTCGCGAGCGGGGAGCCGACAGTCGGGCTGCACCCGGGGATGGCGGCGTTCTGGCGGATCGTCGAGGACAGCGCCGCACTCCGGGCCCGGCTGCTGGAGCTCGGCGAACGGGCCGAAGCGGCACTCGCGGCCGCCCTGGCCGAGGAATCGGGAGCCGCACCGGAGGACCCGCTCCCCCGGATCGTGGCCGGAGCCGTCACGGGGGCCCACCGGGCGGTGCTCGGCGAGATCCGTCGGGCCATGGTGGCCGGGGAGCCGGCCGAAGCCGTGCGGGCCCGGGTCGAGGCGGCGGTCGACCGGGCCTTCGGCCTGCTCGCCTCGGGCCTCGCCCACTACCCGGCCGAGCGGTAGGCGGCCGGGGCCGGGACGGCGCAGGCCGCCCGGTCGAGTCGACCCGGGCGGCCTGCGCCACTGTTCGGCTGTTCGGCTCCTCAGCTCCTCAGCGGTACGGACGGTCAGCCGTGGCGGCCACGACGACGGCGGGCGGCCAGCACGGCCAGGCCACCGAGGCCGAGCAGGCCGACGCCCGCCACGCCGAAGACCACCGGGGCGTTGCCCGCGCCGGTGGACGGCAACTCACCGCCGCCACCGGGGTGGTGGCTGGTCGGCTGCCCGGTCGGACGGTGGCTGGTCGGGGCCGGACCGGCACTCGACGTCGTCGCACTGGCCGACGGCGAGGTGGGCGCGGGCGAGGTGGGCGAGGTCGGCGACGGGGACGTCGGGCTCGGAGACGTCGGCGACGGTGACGTGGGGGACGGCGAGGTCGGCGACGGCGAGGTCGGGCTCGGAGACGTCGGGGACGGCGAGGTCGGCGACGGCGAAGGCGTCGGTGAGGTCGGCGACGGGCTGGGCGTCACGACGCAGTCCGGCAGGTCGCCGTCGAACGGGTAGCTGTGGATCTCGTAGCCGCCGGTGCCGGTGTGGATCAGATTGCCCGCGAGGTACACCCGGCCGTTCATGCCCGGCTGGGCGATGGTCGTGGTACCGCCGGGATTGCCGGCCATGACCGAGCCCTGGAACTGGGCGCTGCCGAGGATCTGTGCCGAGGTGGCGGTCGGGAAGTTGTACATGAGCTTCGAGCGCATGTCGGTGGTCTGGTCGCCGGCCAGCCCGGTGCCGGTGTAGGTGTTGATGATCGGGCTGTCCCCGAGCATGTTCACCACGACGGTGGCGCCGGCCGGGATGTTGTTGAAGACCAGGCCGATCTGCCCGCCGGACGGCGAGGCGAGGTTCTGGGTGACGTTGAAGACCTGCTTCATGCTGGTCCCGTCGCCGGTGAAGGTCGCCTGGCTGGAGGAGATGTCGACGGTGCCGGTCGCGGTGGCCCGGCCGACGCAGTCGGAGACCTCCTCGATCTGGGTCAGCACCGCCTGGTACGGCGCGGCGGCGTTCGGGTCCTGGATCGACTCGCCGGTGGGGTCGATGTTCACGGTGCCGGTGACGGAGCCCGCGTGCCGCAGGTTGCCGAAGGCCGGCCCGTGCGAGTCGCTGCCGCCGATCAGGATCGCGTTGCCGGTCACCACGTCGACGTTGCCGCCGGTGGTCACGAAGTCGCTGCCGTTCGGCGGCACCACGCGCGAACCGACGCCGACGACGCCCATGTTGTAGATGCCGCCGCCGTTCTTGTCGACGGTCAGGTTCCCCAGTGCGACGATCTTGCCCTCGGCCTCCGCGGCCCGGCCGTTCACGGTGTAGTTGCCACCGGTGAAGACGTTGATGGTGGAGTCGCGGCCGGTGAAGTCGCCGTTGTTGGGCGGCGGCCAGGTGGCGGGGCAGTCGGGTCCCGTGCAGGCGCCCAGCGGCGGGGCCAGCGGAGCGGCCGAACCGACCGTCAGCACCGCGGCCAGCGGCAGCGCGGTGACGGCGGTCGCCACCGCGATCCTGATGGCCCGGCGCCCGCGCGTCGCCGGAGTTCTCACGGCGGTCGTTCTGTGATCCGGCGAACCGGTGGCCTGATCCATCGACAATTCCTCCGTGCACGAGAAAGGGCGAGACCGGATGACCCGCCATGTTCCATACGATCTGCTGGCGATCCCATAGATCCGGGATATCCAATACCAAAACGGACTTATCGCAGCCTACAGACCCTCAGATCGGATCCGAAACTCATACGTACGGAGCAGGGATCCCCAGGGCGGGCGCCGACCGGCGGCAAGGGCCTAGGTTGGGAGGCATGACCACCGAGGCCCAGGAACAGAGCGCGCCGCTCGTCTCCGTCGCGTCCGCCGACGCCGTACTGCGGCACCCCGAGGCGGGCGAGCACCTGCTGACCGCCATGGAGCGGGAACGCGCCGCGCGCTTCCGGCACGAGTCCGGTCGGATCGACTTCACCGCCGGGCACCTGCTGGTCCGGCTCTGCGCCGCCCGGCTTCTCGACGTACCGGTGGCCGGCCTCGTCCTCGCCCAGCAGTGCCCGGACTGCGGGCTCGCCGACCACGGCAAGCCCTACCTGCCGGACCACCCCGGAGTGCACGTCAGCCTGTCGCACACCCGGGGCGTGGTCGCCGCCGGCGCCGGGTTCCAGCCGGTCGGGGTCGACGTCGAGCTGTCCGCCCGGAGCGGCTCGCTGCGTTCGGTCGCCCGCCGGGTGCTGGCCCCGGCCGAGCTCGCCCTGGTCGAGGCCGACCCGGAGCCCGAGCAGGCCTTCCTGCGGCTCTGGGTGCGCAAGGAATCGCTGATCAAGATCGGACGGGCCACCCTGGACACCCTCGGCCGGGTCGACCTCTCCGCCCTGCCGCTCTCCGTCCCGCCGGGCCCGCCGCTGCGCAGCCGGTGGGAGGACCTGCACCTGCTCGACTGGACCGACCCGGAGCACGCCGCCGCCGTGGGCGCCGTCAGCACCGCCCCGCCCCGGATCGTGGAGCTCACGGCGGCGGGCTGAGCGGCCGGGCCGGAGGGGGCTCAGTGCCGGCACGAGCCGGGTACCGGGCCGGAGCGGGCTCCCCGGCGCCCACCCACGCGGTGGGCCGGGAAATAAGCGGTGTTAGCGTGCCTGGTCGTGGGCACGCCGAACGCGGGTGCCCGCCCACCAGCTGCCCACCGGATCCAAAGGGTGCCCCGCCATGGCCAAGTTCCTGCTGAGCCTGCACGTCCTCGTGTCGGTCCTGTTCATAGGCCCGGTCGCGGTGGCCGTCAGCATGTTCCCGCGCCGGGCGAAGGCCGCGCTGGCCGGCGGCCCGGACCGGGCCTCCGACGCCGGCGTGCTGCGCGTGCTGCACCGGATCACCCAGGTCTACGCGCTGCTCGGGGTCGCGGTGCCGGTGCTGGGCATCGGCCTGGCCCAGGTGATGGACGTGCTCGGGCAGTCCTGGGTGATCGTCTCGATGGTGCTGACCGCGATCGCCGCGCTCTCTCTGCTGCTCTTCGTGCTGCCCGGTCAGCAGGCCGCGGTGGACGCGCTCGAACTCGACCCGTCGGACGAGCAGCACACCAAGGCCGTCGGCGGCCTGAAGATGCTGCCGATGACCGCCGGGGTGTTCAACCTGCTGTGGGCCGTGGTCGTGGTGCTCATGGTCATCCGCCCGGGGTCGAGCACCGGCGTCTGAGGCCCTGCTCTCCCGGCCCCTCCCGCTCTCCCGGTTCCCCCCCGGTTCCTCCCCACTTCTCCTGAGCTCTCCGGTCCGCTGCTCCCGCCGTTCCCTCCCGACCCCCGCGCCCCCTCCCGCCGACCGGGCCCGTTCGAGTACCGTCCTGGGCCATGACGATCATGGCGGGCATGGGCAGCCCGACGGGAACCGGCGTCGGCCCGCTGCTGCGCGGCTGGCGGGAACGACGGCAGCTCAGCCAGCTGCAACTGGCGCTGCGGGCGGAGTCCTCGGCCCGCCACCTCAGCTTCGTCGAGAACGGCCGCTCCCGGCCGAGCCGGGAGCTGGTGCTGCGACTGGCCGAGCAGCTGGACGTCCCGGTGCGCGAGCGCAACACCCTGCTGCTGGCGGCCGGCTACGCCCCGCACTACCGCGAGACACCGCTGGACGACCCGTCGATGGCCGCGCTGCGCGGCGGACTGGAACGGCTGCTGGCCGCCCACGACCCGTACCCGGCGGTCGTGGTCGACGGGTCCTTCCGGGTGCTGGCGGCCAACCGCTCGCTCGGGCTGCTCATCGACGGCGTCGCCCCTCACCTGCTGGAACCGCCGTTCAACGCGATCCGCGTCACCCTGCACCCCGACGGGCTGGCTCCGCGCATCGTCAACCTGCGGCAGTGGCGGCAGCACCTGCTGGAGCGGATGGAACGGCAGCTGGAGCTGGTCCGCGCCGAGCCGCTGCGGCGCCTGTACGAAGAGGTCCGCGGCTACCCCGAACCGCCCGCCGAGGACCCGGCGGGCGGACCGACCGCGGGCGGACCGGACGGGAACGGACCGGTCACGGGCGGACCGGCCGTCGACGGATTCCCGTTCGCGCTGCCGATGCGGATCCGGTACGAGGGACGGGTGCTCTCCTTCCTCTCCACCATCGCGACCTTCAACACGCCGGTGGACGTCACCGTCTCCGAGCTGGCCATGGAGACCTTCCTCCCGGCCGACACGGAGACGGCACGGTTCCTGCAGGCCGTCGTCGGGCCCGAACGCTAGGCCCGAACGGCCAGGCCCGAACGCCAGAGCCGAACGCTAGGGCCGCTCCCGGGCCTCTCGCCGCAGGGCGGTGAACTGGAGGACGGCGAACAGGGCCACCGCCGCGGCCTGCACCGGGATCCAGACGGACCCGGCGGTGGTCGGCTCCAGCCACACCTCCATCGCGACCAGGCTGAGCACCACCCAGGCGAGGTTGACGTCGATCACGGCCCGCACCCCGAGCACCGGCGGCCGTCGGCGGGCGGCCAGCGCGCCGACCGCGAGCGCGTAGCCGAGGAGCAGCAGCCCGACATCGACCAGGGTGGTGCGGCCGGCACCGAGCAGTTCGCCGAGCGGGCCGGAGAGGACCAGGTAGGCCAGGCCGTTGCCGCCGGTGACCAGGGCGTCCAAGGCGAGGGCGCCGCGCACCGTCCGAAGCGAGAAGACGGAACCGGGCCTGGCGGGGGTGAGGGTGTTCACGTGGGCGGACACGGCGGATCGCCTCCTGTCGGGGGTGGGAGCCCGGGACCGTGGCGGCCGCACCGGGTGCCACCACCCTGCCCGGTGCGGCGGCGGGCGTCGATTACCCCGCGGGTAACGGCCGTCGGATGCCCGGCGGACGCCTCCGCGCCACGCTCCCCCACGGGCGCCGGCCCGCGCGCCAGACACGCCCTACGGCCTCCGGGGCGGCTGCCGGAGCAGCACTCCCGCCCGCTTCACCGCGCGGGCGGTGATGGTGGTCTCGGCGCGGGCGACGCCGAGCGGGCCGAGGGCGTCGGTGAGGAACCGGTACAGCTCGCCGTGGTCCGGGCAGAACACCGTGGCCAGCAGGTTGGCCGGACCGCTGGTGGCGAACACCCCGTGCACCTGCGAGTGGCGGGCCAGCGCCGCCCCGACCTCGGCGATCCGGCCGGGCGGCACGTCCAGCCAGAGGTTGGCGTCCACGGCCATGCCGAGCAGCCGCGGGTCCACGGTGGCGTGGGTGCGCAGCAGCCCCGCCCCGTCGAGCCGGTGCAGCCGGCGGCGCACCGTGGACTCGGGCGCGCCGACGGCCGCGGCCAGCACGGCGTGGGACTGCCGGGCGTCCTCGCCCAGCCGCTCCAGCAGCGCGCGGTCGAGGCCGTCCAGCGGCGGGGGTGCGGCGGGGCGCGGGACGGCGGGCCGGGCGAGCGCCGCGGCCTCCTCCTCGGTCAGGTGCCCGGCCCGCCACTGCCCGGCGTCGGAGAAGGCGTGCAGCACCGCGTGGGTGGTGGTCTCGGTGACGGCGCCGGTCGCGGGCAGCTGCCCGTACAGCAGCCGGTCGCGGGAACCGGCGTCGGTGAGCATCACGGCGCCGACCTCGTGGCCGCCGAGCATCACGTCGACGAACGGGACGTCGGGGCGGTCGGCGAGGGCCCGCGCGATGGCGTCCACCCGGCCGCTCAGCACCCGGACCCGCAGCAGCAGCGCACCCACGGCCGCGTCCTCGACGTCCGGCAGCCGGACCACCCGCAGCACCCCGGCCTGCCGCAGCCGGCCCAGCCGGCGGGTGACCGTCCGCGCGGACACGCCCAGGACCTCGGCGATCCGGCCGGGCTCGGCCCGTCCGTCCACCTGGAGGGCGCACACCAGGCGGCGGTCGAGGACGTCCAGCACGCTGTCCGGATCGGCGGTGGAGAGGTCCATGGTGTCCGATCTCCGTCACTCTCGGCGGCTTCTGCGTCCTGTTCGGCAGCCCTGACGGTACTCCTTGTCCCGGGCGGCCGGAGCACACCGGCCCCGAGCCCCGGCCGGAAGCCCCGGTGCGGGAGCTCCGGTGGGGCGCATCGGTCCGGGAGCTCCGGTCGGGCGCTTCGGCCCGGGGGCTCCGGTGGGGCGCGTCCGCCCGGGGTGAGCAATCGAGGAGGAGGGAGTCACCGTGACGAACGAGCTGTGGACGCTGGCGGAGGGTGTGGAGGCCGCGGTGCGGGAGGTCGGTGCGGGGCTGGCGGCACGCCGGTCCGCCGACCCGGTCACCGCCCGGACCGCCGAGGAGGCGGCGGCCCGCTTCGCCGAACTGGACGGCCCGGCCGCCGCCGTACTGCGGGAGCGGCTGACGGCTCTGCACCCGCAGGCCGGCTGGGTGCCCGAGGAGCTGGACGGGTCGGTACCCGCCGAGGGCGAGTGGTGGCTGTGCGACGCGACCGACGGCGCGGTGCAGTACCTGCTCGGGCAGCCGCACTGGGCGGTGACCGCCACGCTGGTGCGGGACGGCGCGGCGGTGCTGGCCGTGGTGCACGCCCCGGAACAGGACGGCCGCACCTACCGGGCGGTGCTCGGCGGCGGCGCCGAGCTGGACGGACGGCCGATCGCGCCCCTGGAACGGGAGTTGGCCGTCACCGTCGCCGCCACCAGCCAGCCGCCCCGGGTGGCCGCCGACCCGGTGGCGCTGCGCCGGGCGGGCGAGTCGCTGTCCGCGATGGCGGGTGCCGTCCTGGCGGTGCGCAACCTCGGCCCCACCGCGCTCCAGGTGGCCCAGGTCGGCTCCGGCCACCTGGCACTGTTCTGGGAGTACGGCCTCGACGCGGGCAACCTGCTGCCCGGCGCGCTGATCGCGCGCGAGGCGGGCGCCGCGGTGACGGACGCCGCCGGGTCGGCCTGGACGACCGGCTCCGACGGCTTCCTCGCCGCCGCGCCCGGGCTGCACGCCCGGGCGCTGGAACTGCTGCGGACGGTGCGGTGATCAGTCCTCGGACTTGATGCCGAAGAGGGCGGCCGCGTTGTCGTGGCAGACCGCCCGCAGCCACTCCTCCCCCAGCCCCAGCCCGGCCAGTGCCTCCAGCTGGTGCACGTACCGGTACGGGATGTTGGGGAAGTCGCTGCCGAGCAGGACGCGCTCCCGGAGCCCGCGCAGGCGCGGCAGCTCCCCGCGCGGGAACGGGACGTCGGCCTCGGCGAAGTCGGTGAACGCGATGGTGGTGTCCAGCCGGACGGCCGGGTGGCGCTCGGCCAGGTCGAGGAAGCCGCGGTACTCGGGCATCCCGAGGTGGGCGACCACCAGGACCAGAGCCGGGTGCCGCTCCAGCACCGCGCCGATCGGACCGGGGCCGGTGAACCTGCCCGGCACCGGCCCGGACCCGCAGTGGGTGACCACGGGGGTTCCGGTCTCGGCGAGCAACCCCCAGACCTCGTCCAGCAGCGGATCCGCCGGATCGTAGCCGCCGACCTGGAGGTGCGCCTTGAACACCCGGGCACCGTCCTCGATCGCCCGGGCCACGTAGCCGGGCGCCCCGGGCTCGGGGAAGAAGGTCGCGGTGTGCAGGCACTCCGGGGTGCGGGCGGCGAATTCGGCGGCCCAGGCGTTCAGCCAGCCGGCCATGCCGGGCTTGTGCGGGTAGAGCATGGACGTGAACGCCCGGACGCCGAAGTCCCGCAGCCGGCGGACCCGTTCTTCCTCAGCCTCGCGGTAGGTGATCGGCCAGGGCCGGTTCACCAGCGGGCCGGCCGCGTCGAAGTACGCCCACACCTTGTCGAGGACGTTCTTCGGCATGAAGTGGGTGTGCACGTCGATCAGCCCGGGCAGGCCGAGCTCCTGCCAGAACCGCCGTACGCCGTCCGCTTCCTGACCGCCCTCCCGGTCCTGGTCGTTCTCCTGCCCCTGGTCGCTCGCCCGGTCCTGATCGTTCTCCTGACCCTGGTCGCTCGCCCGGCCCTGGTCGCTCGCCCGCTCCTGACCGCTCACACGATCACCGGGCGGGCACGGTCGATGATCGCCGCGGTGTCGACCCCGGCCGGCAGGGTGCCGAAGGCCGCGCCGTGGTCGCCGCCCAGCCGGCTCGCGCAGAACGCGTCGGCCACCGCCGGGCTGCCGAACCGGACCAGCAGCGAGCCCTGGAAGGCCAGCGCCATCGACTCGACCAGCCGGCGGGTGCGGTACTCCAGGTCGCCCAGGTCGGTCAGCTCCTTGCGCAGCGCGGCGACGGCCGCGTCCAGCCGGCGGTCCGCGCCCGCGGCGGCGTCGAGTTCGCCCAGGAACGCCTCGACGCTCTCCGGACTCCTGGCCATGGCACGCAGCGCGTCCAGGGCGGCGACGTTGCCGGAGCCCTCCCAGATCGACACCAGCGGCGCCTCCCGGTAGAGCCGGGGCATCCCGGACTCCTCGACGTAGCCGTTGCCGCCCAGGCACTCCAGCGCCTCGGCGGAGTGCGCCGGACCGCGCTTGCACACCCAGTACTTGGCCACCGCCAGGCCCAGCCGCCGGACCAGCGCCTCGTTCCCGTCCCCGGCGAGGGTCAGGTCGGTGGCCCGGGCGAGCCGCATGGCCGTGATCGTGGCCGCCTCGGACTCCACCACCAGGTCGGCGAGCACGTTGCGCATCAGCGGCTGGTCGACCAGCGCCTTGCCGAACGCCCGCCGGTGCAGGGCGTGGTGGACCGCCCGGGTGGCGCCGTAGCGCATGCCGGAGGCGGCACCGATGGTGCAGTCCAGCCGGGTCATGTTGACCATCTCGATGATGGTCGGAACGCCCCGGCCCTCCTCGCCGACCAGCAGGCCGACCGCGCCGTCGTACTCCAGTTCGGCCGAGGCGTTGGACTTGTTGCCGAGCTTGTCCTTGAGCCGCATCAGCTGGAGGCGGTTGCGGCTGCCGTCCGGCAGGACGCGCGGCAGCACGAAGCAGCTGAGGCCGCCCGGAGCCTGGGCGAGGGTCAGGAAGAGGTCGGACATCGGCGCCGAGGTGAACCACTTGTGGCCGGTGAGCCGGTAGGTGCCGTCGGCGTGCGGGACGGCGGTGGTGGTGTTGGTGCGGACGTCCGAGCCGCCCTGCTTCTCCGTCATCGACATGCCGGCGATCAGCCCGCGCTTGGTGCGCGGCTCGCGCAGCCCGAAGTCGTACTCCCGCGCGGCCAGCAGCGGCTCCAGCTCGGCGGCCAGCGCCGGGTTGGCGCGCAGCGCCGGGACGGCGGCGTAGGTCATCGAGACCGGGCAGGTGTGGCCGGCCTCGACCTGGCCCCAGACGAAGAACCTGGCGGCACGGGCGGAGTGGGCACCGGGGCGATCGTCGCGCCAGGGCGCGGCGTGCAGGCCGTACGAGACGGCGGTGCGCATCAGCTCGTGCCAGGACGGGTGGAACTCGACCTCGTCGATGCGGTGGCCGAAGCGGTCGTGGGTGCGCAGCACCGGCGGGTTCTCGTTGGCCAGCCGGCCCCACTCGGCGGCCTGCTCGGAACCGGCCAGCCGGCCCAGCTCGCGCAGCTCGGGCTCGGCCCAGCCGGCGTCGGCCCGCCGGAGGGCGTCGAGCAGGGTGGGGTCGGCGGCGGTGTCGTGGCCGTACGGCAGGGGCACCTGGTTGGTGACCTCATGCGTCGCTGTCATCGCGTCCTCCCAGGGCACGCAGGGTGAAGGAGACCAGGGCGGGGACCACCGCGGTGCTGTCGCTCCTGGTGGCGCCGCTGGTGGTGCTGCTGCTTGTGGTGGTGCTGGTGCTGCTGCTGGTGGTGCTGGTGGCGCTGCTGCTGGTGGTGCCGTCGCCGCACTCGGGCCCGGCGGCGGCGACCGGTGCAACCGGTGCGGCCGCGAGGGGGCCGGCCAGAGCCTCGCCGACCGCGCCGACCAGGGCGGCGGCGGTGAGCACCGGATCCTGCTCGGGCAGTTCGCCGCTCGCCACGGCGGCGGCGATCTCGGTGGCGATCACGTCCCGGAACGCCCGCCGGAAGACCAGGCGCTCCTCGTCCACGACCGCGTCGGCCGGCTCGACCAGCAGCGCGTACGCCAGCCGGGGCGCGCGCAGGGCACGGGCTGCGAAGGTCTCGACCACGGCGGCGATCCGCTGCCGTGGGGTGTCCCGGAGGGCGACGGCGGCGTTGACCGCGTCGATCTCGTGCGTGACCACCCGGCGGAAGAGCTGCACCGACAGCTCGGCCTTGCCGGAGAAGTGCTGGTAGAGGCTGCCGGTGGCGATCCCGGCGCGGTCGGCCACGGCGGCCATCGTGCAGCCGCCGTAGCCGCGCTCGGCGAGCAGGCCGACCGCCGACTGGAGCACCGCTTCCCGCTGGGCGTCCAGGCGGGCTTGTACGGCGGGGGTGCGTCGGTAGGCCATGGAAGCATTGAAGCACTGATTCACTGCTTCGGGGAGGGGGCCGGCCAGGCCGTTCCCGGCCCTGTGTCCCGGCCCTGTGTCCCGGCTCCGCGACCCGGCGCTTCCCGGGACGACGCGAGGAGGCCGCCCCCCTGGTAAGCGGGGGCGGCCTCCTCCTCGTGCTTCGTGGCGCGGCCTACTGCGCGCGAGCGCTACAGCGGGCGGCGCTCCTGCTCCAGCCGCTGGCCCTCGACGTCGAGCGGGCCGAACTCCGCGCCCGCCTGCGGCGACTTGGCGAGCGAACGGGCGGCGTTGGGGTCACCCAGGCCCGCCCACTCCAGCACCTTGGCGGTGGCCTCCGCCGACTGCGCGGCCGGCAGCTGCTCGATCTTCGAACCGTGGTTGCCACCGGGGACGGTGTAGACGTAGCTGTCCTCGCTGCCCCGGCCGAGACGGAACGGCTTGGCACCCCACGGGTCGTTGCCGCCGTAGACGTACATGATCCGCTCGCCCTCGCGCTTCACCCAGCGGTCGATGTCGGGCATCGCGTTCGGGTTGAAGACGGTCGGGATCTCCTTCGGCACGTAGCTGCGGACCGAGTAGAGCTCCTTGTAGTCGTAGTGCAGCACGCCCTTGAGGTGCGAGACGTCGAAGAACGGCGCACCCAGCTCGGTCGCGGCCTGGTAGTAGTACGCGGTGTACTTCGCCAGCGACTGGTCGCTGTTGCCGGTGATGCCGGACTGCGAGTCGAACCAGGCGTACAGCTCGTCGTCGGTCGCGGTGGCGGCCACCGGGACCTTGACGCAGTCGGCCTCCAGGCTGTACTGCCAGAACGCCCAGACCACGTCCAGCACGCCGGCCTCGTACGCACGGTCCGGGGTGCCGAGGGTGTTGAAGGTGGACCCGGCCGCCGTGTTGTCGGCGACGAAGCGGGCCTCCAGACGGTCGCGGCGCACCAGCAGCTCACGCTGGGCGGCGTTCAGCCTGGCCCGGCACTCGGGGGTGCCGACGGTCCGGAAGAACTCGCTGTACGCCGCGTAGTCGTTGACGTTCGTGTTGTTCGGCGCGACGTAGGCGATCGTGCCGGCCACGTCGTCCGGGTAGAAGCGGCGGTAGAAGGTGGAGGACATGCCGCCCTTGCTGGCGCCGGTGGACAGCCACTCCTCCTGGTAGATCCGCTTGAGCGCGGTCACCAGCCGGTGCGAGTCCGCGGCGCCCTGGCGGATGCCGGCCTTGGACCAGTCCGCCGGGTTCGGGCGGGAGGGGGTGAAGAACCGGTACTCGATGGACACCTGGTTGCCGTCCACCAGCCGGGTCGGCTCGGTGCGGGACGGGTTGGTGCCCAGGGTGTAGCCGTTGGTGTAGAAGACGGTCGGGCGGTCGTAGCCGCGGTGCAGCAGGCTGAAGCGCTGCTGGAAGGTGCCCAGCCAGGGGCGGTTGTGGTCGATCGGCTGGGTGTACGTGGCGATGAAGTAGCGGTGACCGGTGGTCGTCGGCTTCTCCTCGGTGATGGTCACCCCGGGGATCGCCGCCAGACGGTCCTTGATGTCGGCGGTCGGGTCGTCGGCGGGGCTCCGGCCGTGGCGGGACCCGTTGCCCTGGCCGTCCTGCGCCCCCTGGGCACCCTGCGCGCCCTGGCCGTCGGCGGCGGACGCCGGACTCGCCAGGGCGCCGAACGCGAGCAGCGGTATCAGCAGGGCCGACACCATCAGCCTTCTCACGGTGGTGGTCATCAACTCTCCATCTGTTCAACTGACATGAATGCCGCCTGCCGGTGCGGCCGTGCGGCGCGGGTCGTGCGGGTCGTGCAGGTTGTGCTGGTTGTGCGGATAGTGCAGGTGGTGCGGTGGCCGACCGATGGACGGCCGAATGGGCCACCCGCCGTTCGCGGATGGCCCATCGGGGGAAATGTGCTGGTCAGCGGGGTTGTCCTGGCTGCCTACGGGCGGGGCAGGGTGCAGCCGGGGAGGGTGAGGTCGAAGCGGTTGCCGGCGGCGAAGCAGGCCGGGATCCCGTAGGTCTCCTGGGCGTAGCCGATGCCAGGACGGACCGTCACGGCACCGTTCTGGTCGACCTCACAGGGGTTGTCCAGGGTGCAGGTCTCGCCGCTCTCGTTGATCGTGTTGTTGACGGCGACCACCTGGCCGGTCGAGGCGTCGACCACCGGCGAGCCGGAGGTGCCGCCGATCACGTTGCAGGTGGAGGTGTAGCGGACCGAGTCCTTGAAGGTCCAGTCGGCTTCCTTCAGTCGGTAGGCGAAGCCGTCGACCGAGCAGGAGTAGATCTTCTTCCAGTAGCCGGAGACAACCCGGATCGAGGTGCCCTGGACCGGGTGTGTGGCCGCGAGGGTCAACGGGGCTATCCCGTACCGGGACTGGATCGACGCGTAGGTGGTGTTCAGCTGGTAGATCGACACGTCGGTGTCGGTCATCGCGCCGTAGACGATCTTGGTGGCACGCAGTGTGGCCGCGCTGCCGCCGCTCGCGTTGAGCAGGGTGAAGCTCCGGCTGGAGGACCGGTTGAGGACGACCTGGCCCGGACCGGGCATACCGGTCTCCAGGCAGTGGCCGTTGGAGAGCACGAGGGCCGGGTCGCTCGCGGCCGAGCCGGGCATCCGCACCAGCGAGCCGGAGCAGTTGCTGAGCGCGACCGTCCCGGCGAAGGTGACGGCGGCGACAGGCTTCGCGGCGGGCTTGGCGGCCGTGGCTGCGGCCTGAGCCGGAACGGCTCCAACAAAGGCGGTGGCCCCGGCGACCAGGAGTGTGGCAACCGTGCCTATGAGCGGCTTCTTCATGAGAGACCTCTCGGTGTGGGGGGTCCACGGGTGGGGGTCCACCAAAGCTGGCGCGGACATGACCCACTGTCAAGAGTCAAAGCAACACCAAGAACCTCCCAAGACGCATTGGCCGGTTACCGCCGCCACTCGGCACGCGGTCCGGGGGTGCGGACAGGGGGTGCGGACCCGGGGTGCGGACCCGGGGTGCGGACCGGCAAGCGATCCGGGACACAGGCCGGCCGGGCCGGAACGCCGCCGGATTCACAACCCCACCGCGGGCCGGCCACGCGCCGGCCACGCGTCCCCGCCGGCCGGTCAACTGCCGCGCCCGTACGGTCAACCCGCCCGCCAGTGCTCCCGGCCGAGGCTGATCAGGCGCAGCTGGAAGCGCGCGGTGGCGGCGATCCGCGGCTCCCGCGCCGGGTCCGTCTCCAGCGCCTCCAGGAAGGCGGCGGCCGTGGAGACCATGTGGTCGACGTACAGCTCGGCGAGCATCCGCAGGTCCCGCTCGCTCCACCCCCGTGACTCCGGCTGCAGCGCCAGGGCGGCTCCCACCTCGGCGGCGAAGCGGCCGAGTTCGGCATCGATCGCCTCCCGCACCTGCCGGACCCCGCCGTGCCGCTCACGCGCCAGGAAGCGGACGTGCCCCCGGTGCTCGCGGACGTGTCGTTCGATCACGTCCACCGCACGGTCGATCAGCTCCTCGGCGCCACCGGCCTCGGCGAGCACCGCACGGATCATGATGTGCAGGCTGGCCAACGACTCCTCGACCAGTGCCACCCCGAGGGCCGCGAGGTCCGGGAAGTGCCGGTAGAAGGCGGCCGGGGAGAGCCCCGCCTCGCGGGTGACCTCGCGAACACCCAGGCTCGCCAGGTTCTGATCGGCCAACAGATGCAGTCCGGCGTCCAGCAAGGCCCGCCGACTCTGCTGCTTCTGGGCCTGCCTGGCCCCAACGGTGTGACTCACGCCATTCAGTAAACAATCGTTTGCTGAACTTGGCCAGCCGAGCGTACAGTGGGGCCGAAGTCAGTGAACACTTGTCAACCGAAATCGGCGCAGTCCCAGCCGCAGCCGAAGGAGCCAGCCGTGATCCTGCTCTCCGCCCTGGTCGCCATGGGTGTCCTGATCGGCACCGCCGCCCACACCTCGCTCCCGGTCTTCCTCGCCGCCTCCGCCGGCATCACCGCCTGGCTGCTCGCCTTCGGCGCCCGCGAGGGCATCGCCCGCCTCCGGCACCGCTGACCCGGCCGCTCCGCGGAGCGCACCCGCGGCCACTCCACAGAGAGGACCCGCACCACCATGAGCACCGCCACCGACCACCCGGCCGCCTCGCTTCCGGCCACCGTCCGGCGGATCGTCAGCCGCCCGGCGAGCCTCGGCCGGGCGACCGACCGTCAGGCGGACATCCGCCGGACGACCGACCGTCAGGGACCCGGCCGCCAGGGAGCCGACCGTCAGGGAACCGCCGAGGCAGACGGCCTCGCCATCGCCTCCTTCCTCCTCGGCCTGCCTGGCCTGCTGCTGTTCAACATCGTCCTCGGACCGATCGCCATCACCCTGGCCACCCTGGCGTTGGTCCGCGGCACCAGCCGGCGCGGCCGCGCCCTCCTGGGTCTGGCCCTCGGCATCGCCTCACTGGCGATCCTCGCCGTCACCCTCGTCACCTCCCACGGGGTGCTCATCGACATCGGCTCCTGAATCCGGCCCAACTCCCCTTCCGTTCTTGGCTCCTGCACTCGCCCCTCGCTGCTCTCCGTTCCCGATCCACCCTTCGCCCTTGATGCGCCCGGCAATTCACCCAGCGATTCACCCGGCGATGCGCCCGGCGATGCGCCGGCGGTTCTCCGTGGCGGCTCACTCGGCGGATCCCGACTGCCGGAGCGACTGTTCGAACGACTGATCCCGTCAACCCGCCCCGTTCCTCCGGCCCGCCCCGTAGGGTGGGCCCCATCGGCCGGACGACCTCAGGGGGCAGGAGTGACTACCGAGAACCGCAGCGACACGCAGCCGGAACGACCCACCCCAACGGGTGGACGGCTGCTCGCCGTAAGCGATCTGCACATCTCCTACCAGGAGAACCGCGACCTGGTGGAGAAGCTCCAGCCCTCCCACCCCGGCGACTGGCTGCTCGTCGCCGGTGACGTCGCCGAGCTCACCACCAGCATCGAGTGGGCCCTCGGCCTGCTCGCCGAGCGCTTCGCCCGCGTGGTGTGGGTGCCCGGCAACCACGAGCTGTGGACCCACCCCGAGGACCCGGTCCAGCTGCGCGGGGTGGCCCGCTACGAGCACCTGGTGGAACGCTGCCGCCGGCTCGGTGTGGTGACCCCCGAGGACCCGTACCCGGTCTGGGAGGGCCCCGGCGGTCCGGTCCGCATCGTCCCGCTCTTCCTCCTCTACGACTACACCTTCCGTGCGCCGGGCACGACCACCAAGGAGGCCTCCCTGGCGGCCGCCTACGAGACCGGCGTCGTCTGCGCGGACGAGCGGATGCTCTACCCGGACCCGTTCCCGGACCGCGACTCCTGGTGCCGCGAGCGCGTCCGGCTGACCGAGAAGCGGCTGGCGGCCTGCGACCCGGACGTCCCGCTGGTCTTCGTCAACCACTACCCGCTGGTCCGCCAGCCCACCGATGTCCTCTGGTACCCCGAGTTCGCCCAGTGGTGCGGGACCGAGCTGACCGCCGACTGGCACACCCGGTTCAACACCGCGGCGATGATCTACGGCCACCTCCACATCCCGCGCCGGACCACCTACGACGGCGTCCCGTTCACGGAGGTCTCGCTCGGCTACCCGCGCGAGTGGCGCAAGCGCGGACTGCCGAACCCCCTGCTGCGGGAGGTTTTCCCGCAGACGGCGGACTGAGCATCCGGCTCAGCCGCTCCCACCTCCTTCTCCACCGCCTCCACCGCCCCTGCTCTGCCGTCTCCCGTTCCAGCGCCTCTCCTACTCCGTCGCGATCGCCCGCAGGATGTCCAGCCGCGCCGCCCGGCCCGCCGGGCGGAGTCCGGCGACCGCGCCCGCCAGCAGCCCGGCCACCAGGACCACGGCCAGCTGGAGGGGCGGTATCGCGAACGATCCCGTCCCGGCGCTGTCCGAGGCCCGCACCAGGGCCCAGCCGAGGAAAGCTCCGAGTCCCAGACCGCCGACCGTCCCGAAGGCCGCCACCAGCACCGACTCCCAGCGCACCATGCCGCGCAGCTGGGCGCTGCTCTGACCGACCGCCCGCAGCAGCCCCAGCTCCCTGGTCCGCTCGTGCACCGCCAGCGTCAGGGTGTTGGTGATGCCCAGCAGCGCGATCAGCACTGCCAGCGCCAGCAGCGCGTAGACCACCGAGAGCATCGTGTCGACGCCGGAGGCCGCGCTCTTGGCGTACTCGGCGCGGTCCTGCACCTGCGGGCTGCCGTACGGGACCAGCGCCCGTTCCACCGCCGCCTTGCCCGCGGCGGCCGGCACGCCGTCGCGCAGCCCGACCGCGACCATGGTGTCCGCGTCCTGCCCCCGGTGCGGAGCCCAGGCCTGCCGGGTCATCAGGTAGTCCCCGGCCAGGCTGCCGCCCTCGTACAGAGCACGGATCGTGAACGGACCGCTCGCACCGTCGGTGAAGCCCACGGTGACGGACTGTCCGAGCCGCCAGCCGCGCTGCTGCGCCTCGCTGCGGGAGACCGCCAGCCCGTCCGTGCCGAGCGCGGCCAGCGAGCCGTCGACCCGGCCGAGGTCCACGATCCCGGACAGCCGGGCCGGGTCGGTCACGTCCAGCGTCCGGCCGTGCCCGTCGATCCGGGCCACGCCGCGGCCGAGCCCGACCGTCTGCCGCACCTCGGGCAGGTCGGCCAGGGCGTCCGCCACCTTGGGGCTGATCCCGCTGCCGCCGGCCCCGAACGAGGCGGTGGTGACGGCGAGATCGCCCGCGAAGGACCTGCTCACCGTGGAGTCCAGGGTCGCCTTGATCGAGGCGCCGAAGACGGTGAACAGCGTGACCACCGCGACCCCGATCATCAGGGCGCTCGCGGTGGCCGCCGTCCGGCGCGGGTTGCGGGCCGCGTTGCGCCGGGCGAGCACCCCGGAGACCCCGCGCAGCCTGGGCAGCGGCGCGCCCAGCGTCCGCACCGCGAGGGCCGCGGCGACCGGGCCGAGCACCACCGTGCCGGCCAGTACCGCCAGGGCCCCGACGGCCGTCAGCACCACGGACGGGCCGTCCGTCGCTCCGAGGACGGCCACCGGCACTCCCCCGGTCAGCAACAGGCCGCCGAGCACCACCCGGACGGCGCCCGAGCGCCCTTGCGCCGCCCGGTCGACCCCGGTCTCCCGCAGGGCCGCGAGCGGAGCCGTCCGCCCGGCCCGGACGGCCGGCAGCAGCGCGGAGCCCACCGCGACCAGCGTGCCGACCAGCAGCGGCAGCAGGACGGCGGCCGTGCCGATCACCATGCCGCCGGTCGGCAGGGCGAAGCCGAGTGCGGAGAAGAGCGCCTTGAGCCCGGCGGCCACCCCGATCCCGCCCAGCAGCCCGCCCAGCGAGGCCAGCAGGCCGACCGTCAGCGCCTCCGCCAGGGTCGCCCCGAGCACCTGGCCGCGCACCGCCCCGAGTGCCCGCAGCAGCGCGTTCTCCCTGGTCCGCTGGGCGACCACGATGGCGAAGGTGTTGTGGATGGTGAACGTCGCCACCAGCAGTGCGATCCCGGCGAAGACCAGCAGCAGCGTGGTGAACATGGTCAGGAACCGCCCGGACACCAGTTGGGTGGACTCCTGGGTGGCCGCCGCGCCGGTGATCGCCTGGACGCCCGCGGGCAGGTGCGGGGTGATCCGGTCGACCAGCTCCCGCTGGGAGATCCCGCCCGCGGCGCGGACCTGGATCGAGCCGGCCTGGCCCTCGCCCTTGGGCGTGAGGTACCGCTCGGCGTCCGCGAAGGTCATCGCGGTGAAGGTGCTCGGCCCCATGCCGTCCGCGTCCGCCCCGAAGGTGGCGATGCCGACGACGGTGACCGGCACCGGATCGGGGGTGCGCAGCACGGTGGTCGAGCCGACGCGCAGCCCGCCCGACTTCGCCGCGCCCCGGTTCACCACTACCTCGCCCGGGGCGGCCGGCGCCCGGCCCTCGGCCAGCCGGTACGGATTGAGCCGGCCGTCGACCAGCCAGTTGCCCGCCAGGGTGGGCGGGCCCTGACCGCCGATCGGCTTGCCGTTGCTCCCGATGAGCTGGCCCGCGCCCTGGACGGACGGCTCCGCGGCCGCCACCCCCGGCACGGTGCGCAGCCGGTCGGCGAGCGTCACCGCCACAGGCGCCCGCACCCCGCCGACCGTGCCCGCCGAGTCCAGCACGTCGGCGCTGCGGACCACGACGTCGGTGCCGGCGTTGGCGTCGGCGAAGAGGGTGTCGAAGTTGGCCCGCAGGGTGTCGCCGAGCACCATCGTGCCGGTCAGGAAGCTCACCCCGAGCACGATGGACAGGAGGGTGCCGGCCAGCCGCCGTTTGTGGGCGCGCAGCGAGCGCAGGCTGAGCCGGAGGGGAACGGCGTTCACGACCGCCCCCGTTCGAAGGCCTTCATCCGGTCCAGCACCAGGGCGGAGGTGGGCTGCCGCATCCGGTCCACCAGCCGTCCGTCGGCGAGGAAGAGCGCCTCGTCGGCCCAGCCGGCGGCCGTCGGGTCGTGGGTGACCATGACCACGGCCCGGCCCATCTCGTCCACCGCCCGCCGCAGCAGGCCGAGCACCTCGCCGCCGCTGCGGGAGTCGAGGTTGCCCGTCGGCTCGTCGGCGAAGACCACCCGGGGCCGCCCGGCCAGCGCCCGGGCCACCGCGACCCGCTGCTGCTGGCCGCCGGAGAGCTCGCTCGGACGGTGCCGCAGCCGGTCGCCGAGTCCGACCACGTCGACCAGCGTCTCCAGCCAGGCCTGGTCGGGGGCGGCCCCGGCCAGGTCGAGCGGGAGGGTGATGTTCTCCAGGACGGTGAGCGTGGGCACCAGGTTGAAGGCCTGGAACACGAAGCCGATCCGCTCCCGACGCAGCAGCGTGAGCCGCCGGTCGTTGAGCGGGCCGAGTTCGGTGTCGCCGATCCAGGCGCTGCCGGCGGTGAGCCTGTCCAGCCCGGCCGCGCAGTGCATCAGGGTGGACTTGCCCGAGCCGGACGGGCCCATGATCGCGGTGAACCGCCCGGCCGGGAACTCCACCGTCACGTGGTCCAGCGCGCGGACCTCGGTGCCGCCGACTCCGTAGACCTTCACGGCGTCGGCGACCCGGGCGGCGGTGCCCCGTACGACGTCCAGGGTGGTCACCTGGCGCCACCTCCCTTGGCGTCGTCCCGCGGCGACTCGCTGAGCACGGCCCGCTTGGCGCGGTACTCCTCGGCGTCGATGTCCCCCTCCGCGTAGCGCCGGCCCAGGACGGCCAGCGGATGCTCCGCCGCGACTCCGGCTCCGGCTCCAACCCCGTAGCCGTACCCGAATCCGCAGCCGTGCCGCCGCCAGACCGTGCGGCGCAGCACCGCGATCACCAGGACCACCACGGCGATCCAGATCAATGGGACTAGCAGGATCCATGGGCCGGGGCCGTGCCAGTCGGCCAGCTGGGTGTACATGGTGGTTCAACTCCTCGGTGGTGGGCCTCCAGGACCTCGGACGGTTCCCGAGGTGACTGGAGCGTCCCGCACCGAGCTCTCATCACGCGTCCTACCAGCAGCGGCAGTTGGGATACTCCCGGGAGAGTAGGAACCGCCCGCGACACGCGGGGCCGGAAGCAGCCGCGCGACGGCGACGCCTCCGGCGCACCCGCCCCGTGGACGCAACCGCCCACGGACCAACCACCCGCGGACCGCAACCGCCAGGAGCCGCTCAGCCCAGCCAGCCCGGCCGCACCAGCCCCGACTCGTAGGCCAGCACCACCAGTTGCGCCCGGTCCCGCACGCCGAGCTTCACCATCGCCCGGCTGACGTGCGTCTTCGCCGTCAGCGGGCTGACCACCAGCCGCCGGGCGATCTCCTCGTTGGAGAGCCCCATCCCGACCAGGGCCAGCACCTCGCGCTCCCGCTCGGTCAGCATCGAGATGTCCGAGAGCCCCTCCGGCACGGCCTCGGGCGCCTTCGAGCGGGCGGCGAACTCGCCGATCAGCCGCCTTGTGACGCCCGGCGAGAGCAGCGCGTCCCCCGCGACGGCGACCCGGATCGCCCGCAGCAGTTCGGCCGGCTCGGTGTCCTTGACCAGGAAGCCCGCGGCCCCCGAGCGCAGCGCCTCGAACACGTACTCGTCCAGCTCGAAGGTGGTCAGCACGACCACCCGCACGGGGGACAGCGCCGGGTCCTCGGCGATCCTCCTGGTCGCCTCCAGCCCGTCCATCCGCGGCATCCGGATGTCCATCAGCACGACGTCCGGCACGAGTTCACGGGCGAGCCGCAGCGCGGCCTCGCCGTCGTCCGCCTCGCCGACCACCGTCAGGTCGTCCTGGAGGTCCAGCAGGGCCCGGAAGCCCGCCCTGACCAGCAGCTGGTCATCCGCCAGCAGTACCCGAATCAATCGCTCTCCGCCTTCGGTGTCGGCAGCTCCGCCCGGACCCGGAAGCCGCCGTCGGGCAGCGGCCCCGCGGCGATGGTGCCACCGAACGCCGCCGCGCGTTCCCGCATCCCGACCAGCCCGCTGCCCGACCCGCCCGCGTCCGCGAGCACCGCGGGCCCCGGGTCCTCCACCCGGACCACCAGCACGGCCGGGTCCGTCCAGTCCAGCACCACGACCGCCTGGCGGGCCGCCGAGTGCCGGACCACGTTGGTGAGCGCCTCCTGGACGATCCGGAAGGCGGTGAGGTCGACGGCGGCGGACAGCGCGCGCCGCTCGCCGCGCTCCTGCACCTCCGCCGCCAGGCCCACCCGGTCCGCCTGCTCGGTGAGTTCGTCCAGCCGGTCCAGCCCCGGGGCCGGCCCGCGCGGCGCCGCCCCGGGCCCGCGCAGCGTCGCGAGCACCTGGCGGACCTCGCCGAGCGCCTCCTTGCTGGTCGACTTGATGGTGACCAGCGCGCCGCGGGCCTCCTCCGGCCGACGGTCGAGCAGCGCCAGCGCGACCCCGGCCTGGATGCTGATCAGCGACAGGCTGTGCGCCAGGATGTCGTGCAGCTCCCGGGCCATCCTGAGCCGCTCCTCGTTGGCCCGGCGCTCCTCCAGCTGCTGCCGGTAGGCCCGGTGGGCGGCGATCCGCTCACGCCGGAACCGGACCAGCTCGCCCCCCGCCATCACCAGCAGCAGCCAGGCCAGCAGCCCCAGCTCCTGCAGCCAGACGCTGCCGGACGGCGGGGCCGCGCGCTGCCAGCTCTGCGGCAGGACGAAGGTGCCGAGCAGGTGCACCAGGTAGACGCCCCCCGCGCCGGCCCAGGCCGCCCGGCGGTGGCCGGAGCCGATCGCCACGCAGCAGGCGATCAGCCAGCTCACGAAGGCCGGCCCGTACGGGTATCCGGCGGCCAGGTACCCGGCGGTGACCACCGAGGTGCCGGCGACCACCGCGACCGGCCGGCGTTCGCGCAGCACCAGCAGCGCCGGCCCGAGCAGCAGCAGGAGGTAGCCGAAGGCGTCCAGCGGGGCCCGCCCGTGCTGGTTGTGCCCGGCGAAGGTCGAGCCGACCACCTGGAGCACCGCGACCGCCGCCGCCGTCCCGAGCGGGTAGCCCGCCTTGGCCGCGCGCACCCACGGCGGGCGCCACGGCTCGGGCGGCTCCTCCGGCGGCTGCGCCGGTGGCCGCTCCGCCGAAGGCGGCTCGGCCGGCGGGGACATGGGCGGCATCATGCCCACAAGCTAGACCCGCGACGCGTCCCCGCGCGTCCTCCACCAGTGGCGTTCGGGCGTACTCCCGCTGGAGTACGCCCGCCCCCGGTCGTCCTCAGTCCCCCGCAGCAGCCGAGCCGGCCCGGGCCTTCGCCTCCGCCTCCGCCTCCTCGAAGGTCGCCGACGCCTCCGGCCGCGCCAGCGTCACCACCAGCTCCCCGTCGCTCACGTCCGCGATCAGCGTGTCCCCCTCCCGCACCGAACCGTCCAGCAGCAGGTTGGAGATCCGGTTGTCCAGCTCCGACTGGATCGTCCGGCGCAGCGGCCGGGCCCCGAACTCCGGCTGGTAGCCCCGGTTGACCAGGTACTCCTTGGCCGTCCCGGTGACGTCCAGCTCGACGTCCTGGGCCCGCAGCCGGCGCCGGCTGCGGTCCAGCAGCAGGTCCACCACCGAGAGCAGGTCCTTCCGGGTGAGCGCGTGAAAGACGATCACCTCGTCGATCCGGTTGAGGAACTCCGGCCGGAACTGCTGCCTCAGGTCGCGCATCAGGTCGTCACGGATCTCGTCCACGTTGCCCGCGTGGTCGAGGATCCGCTGGGAGCCGATGTTGCTGGTCATGATCACCACAGTGTTGCGGAAGTCGACCGTACGCCCCTGGGAGTCGGTCAGCCGCCCGTCGTCCAACACCTGGAGCAGCAGGTTGAAGACGTCCGGGTGCGCCTTCTCCACCTCGTCGAAGAGCAGCACGCTGTACGGCTTGCGGCGCACCGCCTCGGTCAGCTGCCCGGCCTCCTCGTAACCGACGTACCCGGGCGGGGAGCCGACCAGCCGGGAGACGGTGTGCTTCTCCTGGAACTCGCTCATGTCGAAGCGGATCATCCGGTCCGGGTCGCCGAACAGCAGCGCCGCCAGCGCCTTCGCCAGCTCGGTCTTGCCGACGCCGGTCGGCCCGAGGAAGAGGAAGGAACCGGTAGGACGGTCCGGGTCGCCCATCCCGGCCCGGCCGCGGCGCACCGCCTGGGCGACCGCCGTGACCGCCTCGTCCTGGCCGATCACCTTCTCGTGCAGGTGCTCCTCCAGCTTGAGCAGCCGCTCCTTCTCGGTCGCGTTCAACTCCGCGACGGGGATGCCGGTCCGGGAGGAGAGCACCTGCGCGATGTCGTCGGCGGTCACGTCGACGACCTCCTCGCGGGACTCGGCCATCGCCGCCAGCTCGTCCTCGGTCTGCCGCAGCTCGGTCTTCAGGTTGGCGGCCCGGACGAACTCCTCGTCCGCGACGGCCTCGTCCAGCTCCCGCTTCAACTTGGTGATCCGGTCCTGCACCCCGGTCGCCTCGGTCGACCCGCTCAGGCTGCGCAGCCGGACCCGCGCGCCGGCCTGGTCCAACAGGTCGATCGCCTTGTCCGGCAGGAAACGGTCGCTGACGTACCGGTCGGAGAGCGTCGCCGCCGCGTCCAGCGCCTCGTCGGTGAACCGCACCTGGTGGTGCGCCTCGTACGCGTCGCGCAGCCCGTGGAGGATCTCGACGGTCTCCTCGACGCTCGGCTCGGGCACCAGCACCGGCTGGAAGCGGCGCTCCAGCGCGGCGTCCTTCTCCACGTGCTTGCGGTACTCGTCCAGCGTGGTCGCGCCGACCACGCTCAACTCACCGCGCGCGAGCGCCGGTTTGAGGATGTTGCCGGCGTCCATCGAACCCTCGCCACCGCCGCCGGCGCCGACCACGGTGTGCAGCTCGTCCAGGAACAGGATCACGCTCTTCTCGGCCGCGGTGACCTCGTCGATCACGTTCTTCAGCCGCTCCTCGAACTCGCCCCGGTACTTGGAACCGGCCACCAGCGCGGTCAGGTCGAGGGTGACCACCCGCTTCTCCCTGAGGCTCTGCGGCACGTCCCCGGAGACGATCCGCTGGGCCAGTCCCTCGACGATCGCCGTCTTGCCGACGCCCGGCTCACCGATCAGCACCGGATTGTTCTTGGTCCGCCGGGAGAGGATCTCGACGGTCTGCTCGATCTCCTCGGCCCGCCCCACCACCGGGTCCAACCGGCCCGAACGCGCCTCCTCGGTGAGGTCGCGCCCGTACTCGTCCAGCGTCGGCGTCTCGCTCGGGCGGGCACCCGTACTGCTGCGCTCGCCGCCGGTGCCGCGCCCCTCCAGCACCGACTTCAGCGCCTCCTGCGAGGGCGCCGCGTTGCGCAGCGCCACCCCCGCCCCCGAGCGCTCCTGGTCGAGCAGCGCGCCGAGGATGTGCTCCGGGCCGATGTACGAGGCGCCCACCGCCTGCGACTGGGCGTGCGCGGCGAGCAGCGCGCGCTTGGCCGAGGGGGTGAGCGCCGGCCGGCCGTCCACCGCCTCGGGATCGCCTGCGGGCAGGGCGTGCTCCAGGTCCCCGGAGAGCCGGTCCGGATCGATACCGGCCCGTTCCAGCATCCGGCGCGAGGGTTCCACCCGGGTGGCCGCCCAGGCCAGGTGCGCGGTGTCGAGGTCACTGGAGCCGTCCTCGGCCGCCCGCCGCGCGGCCAGCGCGAGCAGCTCCTGCGAGGACTCGCTGAGCAACCGTCCGATCGGCACCCGCTGCACGGCGGGCGGGGAAGCCAGCGGGCTCATCCCGAAGAACCGGCTGAGCAGATCGGAGAACGGATCGTTCGATCCGAACGGGGGCACGGTCACGGCGTTTCACCTCTCCCAAGCGGTTTGCAGCCACACAAACACAGGCCGCGACACCTCGCCTGTCGAGCCGGACGGCGCCGTCACCCGGCGTGCCCGGGCCTCGCCGCCGGCGGGACGGGCGGGCAGACATGCGGGCATGCGGGCGGACGTGTGGGCCCGCCGCAGAACCGTTCACGGGGCCGGGAACTCGCGTTCACCCGGTGACCCGATCCAGCAGCACACCGCCGCTGTACGTCACCCCCATCGCCAGCAGCCCGCCCACGACGTTGCGCATGATCGCCCGCCCCGGGCCGGCCCCGCCCAACCGGGCACTCGTCCAGCCCGACACGGTCAGCGCGACCGCCACCGCCACCACCGTCACCAGCAGCCGCCACGACTCCGGCGGCAGCAGCACCGCCAGCAGCGGCACCAGCGCGCCCAGCGTGAACGCCGCCGCGCTCGCCAGCGCCGCCTCCCAGGGGTTGGTCAACACGTCCGGGTCGATGCCCAGTTCGGTCTGCGCGTGGGCCGCCAGCGCGTCCCGCTCGGTCAGCGCCGTCGCCACCTCCCGGGCCAGTCCGTCCTCCAGCCCGCTGCCCCGGTAGTAGTCGGTCAGCTCGTCGAGCTCCCCCTCCGGATCCTCCGCGAGCTCCCGCCGCTCCTGCGCCAACGCGGCCCGCTCGGTGTCCCGCTGGGTACTGACCGAGACGTACTCGCCCGCCGCCATCGACATCGCCCCCGCCAGCAGCCCGGCCACCCCGGCCGCGAGCAGCGCCGTCCGGGAACCCTCCGCGCCCGCCACACCGGTCACGAGGCCGGCCGTCGACACCACGCCGTCATTGGCCCCCAGCACGGCCGCGCGCAGCCAGTTCAGGCGCGAGGAAAGCTCCGCCCGCGACTCCCCGACCTGCTCAGCCATCCGCCACCGCTCTCAGGGGTCCGCCCGGTCCCCCCGATCCTCGCTCGCCACCCCCACCCCCGCCACCCGCGGCCGCACCACCCGCTGGCCCAGCACCGGCGCCAGCGCCCGCCGCAGGTCCTCCGGTCCCCGGTAGCGCACCCCGGTCATGCCCAGCGCCACCGCCGCATCCACGTTCTCCTGCCGGTCGTCCACGAACAGGCACCGCTCCGGCACCACCCCGGCCCGCCCGGCGGCGATTTCGTAGATCCGCCGGTCCGGCTTGGCGCTGCCCACCCGGGAGCTGTTCACCACGGCGTCCGCCAGGTCCGTCAGCCCCAGCAGCGCCAGATCCTCGTCCAGCCACGCCGTCGCATTGGTCACCAGCACCACCCGGCAGTGCTCCCGCACCCGCCGCAACAACCCCACCACCACCTCGTCCGCCCGGAACGGCGAGTTCGCGAACGCCTCCGCCAGCCCACGCGCCTGCACGCCCGTCACCCGCCCGGCCAGCCCCCGCGCGATCGAGTCCACCCACTCCGCCTTCCCGATCCGCCCGAGCAACAACGGCAGGTCGTTCTCCGGCGCGAACCCGACCTCCGCCGTACTCCCCTCACCCACCCCCGCCGCCCGCTCCAACGCCGCCACCTCGGCCCCGTCGAAGAACCGAATCACCCCGTCCACATCGCACAGCACCGCATCGAACGCCCTGGTCAACATCCCCCCTCCCTACCACCCCGGCCCACCACCGCCACCCGGCAACCCCCACCCCCGACCGGCGAAGGGCCCAGGCCCGGCGCACCGCCAGGACCCGGAAACGGCCGAGGGCCGGTCCAGGAGGTGATACCTCCCGAACCGGCCCTCGTGGTGGTGGGCCAGAACGGTTTCGAACCCCGACGTCTGCTTTGTAAACCTGGCGTGCGCCACCCGCCCCGATCTGCACCCCACCCGACCTGCCAGCTCTCCGACCACCGCGCCGAGCACCGCGCCTGGGTCCTGGAAGTCCTCGGCGACACCGCCGACCGGTCCGAGCCCAACCGTGTGTCTGGGAGCTCGTCCGTCCCGGTGCCCCCAGCAGGTCACCCCTCGCCATCCGACTCCTACGCGCCGTCGCCGAACGGGCCCGCTGGCGACAGCCCTGGACGAAGCCTTGCCCCGTGCCGAAGGGCCCAGCTTCTCGGCAACCGCCCTGCGACGTGCGGAAGCGGCCAGCCCTCACGGTCACCGAGGTGGTCGTCACCACCGACGCGATCAGTCCGCGCTGGCGGGCCCTGGCGCTGCTGACCGTGTTCACGACGCTCCGCTTCGGCGAACTGGCTACGCTCCCCTGACGGGACATCGAACTGGCGAACCGGCTCGTCCGGGTGCAGCGCAACCAGGCGGAACTCAACCGCGGTCGGCTCAACGGCACGGCGCCGAAGAGCCGTGCGGGCGTCCGCCCCATCGCTTTCCTGCCGGGATCGTGGGCGAAAAAAGGAACACCACCTCGACCGATTCGCCGACCCTGCTCGGACGGCACACCTCATCGGGCCCCGCCTCGGCAAGCTCCGCCGAAGAAGCCTTCGGGACGACTGGATCAAGGCCCGCACTGCTGCTGAGGTGAGCGAGGATGCCCACTTCCACGACCTCTGCGCACCGGAAACACCCTCGCCTCGCAGAACGGGGCCGACACCCGGGAGCTCAGGACCAGGACGGGCCACAGCAGCACCGGGGCCGCGCAGATCTACCGGCACATGACCGGCTGCACTACTCATTGCCAGGACCGGCGATTACCCCGGTGACCTCATGTGATCACGCTCGCGAGAGACTTCGATTCGCACATACGTACTGCAAGCTCAGCAGAACGGAGCCTGATCACGTGCCCGCGTCCGCCATACCCTCGCCCCAGACCGAACAACCTGCCGCTACGTTCGCGGATCTGTCCGGGGTCGACCTCCATCTTGATGCGTTCTACCCCGGCGGCACGAGGGGCAACAGCTCAGATGACCCGATCAACAGGCTCGTCCCGGGGGTCGGCAATCAGGGCGGCTTCAGGCCCGCCGGCTCGCCACAGGAACAGTCCGTACGCCTTGCAGTCCTCTACACGACCGGGCGGCAGCCTGACTGGCCAGATGCTCTCGACCCTCAGACTGGCGGCTTCACCTACTTCGGCGACAACCGGACCCCCGGCCACGAGATGCACAAAACTCCCCGCCGCGGGAACCTCCTGCTGCGCGATGTCTTCGGTGCGTCGCACGAGGGGCCTGACGCCCGCCACCGAATACCTCCGTTCCTGCTCTTCGAGAAGGCTGGCGCCACCGGCCGCGGCGTCCGGTTCCGCGGCCTGCTCGCACCCGGCGGCCCTGCCCTGACCTCGGACGATGAGCTGGCCGCAATCTGGCGCACCACCAACGGCCGACGGTTCCAGAACTACCGGGCGCGTTTCACCGTGCTCGACCAGGCTGTGATCCCCCGTACCTGGATTGAGCATGTACTGAACGGCGGTGACGCCCTGGAAGGCGGCTGCCCAGAGGCTTGGCGGACATGGGTTGAGACCCGTTCCTACATGGCACTCGCAGCTCCCTCCACAACCGTCATCCGCAGCCAGGCAGAGCAGCTGCCGCCCGACCTGGAGTCCCAGGAGATCTTGGCTGCTGTGCGGGAGCACTTCCGCGGCCGGGAACACGACTTCGAGCCGTGCGCTGTGGAGCTGTGGCGCCTGCTCGCGCCGGCGACCGGGCAGGTTGAGGTGACCCGCCGGAGCCGCGACGGGGGCCGGGATGCGGTCGGCCAGTACCATCTGGGCCCTCCCGCGGACCGGATCGCCATCGACTTCGCACTTGAAGCCAAGTGCAAGTCGCCGGATCAGTCGGTCGGGGTCAAGGAGGGGAGTCGATTGATCTCCCGGCTCCGGCATCGGAACTTCGGGGTCCTCGTCACGACATCGTTCTTCAACCGGCAGATGCAGGAGGAGATCCGTGACGATCAGCACCCGGTGATTCTTATCTGTGGCCGTGACATCGTCGACCTGCTTCGGCAGCACGGCTACACGTCCAAGGCTGCTGTCGACTCCTGGCTGGCTCAGCGCTTCCCTGCACCGGGGGTATCTGGCACGCGGGTGGCACGGGACGAGTAGGAGCCCGGGAACGATACAAGGGCCAGTTCGGGAGGATCAAGCCTCCGAACTGGCCCTTCGTGTGGGTGGGCGCGGACGGTTTCGAACCGCCGACATCTGCTTTGTAAGAGCAGCGCTCTACCACTGAGCTACGCGCCCCCTGCCGTATGCCCGGTGGGCGTACGACGAGTGCCTAGGGTACCTGGTCCCGGGAGGTGGTGTGGGCCGGGTGTGCGGTGGGGTGGCGGGCGGGTGGGGGTGCGGCGGGGTGCGGGGCCGTGAGGTGGATGGGGTGGGAGGGGGTGCCGGGCCGGTGGGGGGATCGGGGAGAATGGAGGCCGGATCAGCGGGTCGGAGCAGGGAGCGCGCAGTGACGGTGGCCGGCGGGAGCGGGCGGGGGCGGCGTCGGGCGGGGAGTGCGCTGGCCGACGCGTTGGTGTTGCCGGTGGTGCTGGCGGGTGCGCTGGGGGCGGTCGGGCTGGCCTCGGCCGGGACCGGCGGCTGGTGGGGCCGGCGCGGCGGAGGTGAGGGCGGACGAGCACAGGCCCGGGAGGCCCGGGCGGCGGCCCAGGAGGCGTTCTACGAGCTGGAGGAGACCCAGCGCGAGGTGCAGCTCGCGGTGGAGACGGTCCGCGCGGCGGAGGAGAGCCAGGCGGCGCAGCGCGCGCTGGCCGACCTGGCGGCGATCTCCGGCCGGGTCGACCAGGTCACCGTGAACTACCTCGCCGCGCTCGACGCCCACAACCTGGACAGCGAGACCCTGGACGCGGGCACGGCCGCGCAGGCCAAGCGCCAGTTGGAGGACGTGAAGGGCCAGCTGGGCTCGGCCCGGGCGGAGCTGAACGACTTCCTGCGCCGCCTGCAGCCGACCGTCCAGCACGCCGAGCAGCAGCTGATGCGGGTCACCCCGGCGGTCGAGCAGGCCAAGCGCGCGCTGCTCGCGGCCACCACCGCGCTGGACGAGGCGCGCGGCGCCGGCCTGCGGGCGGACGACCTGGCGGCCCGGCTGGCCGAGCTGGCGCCCGAGCTCGGCCGGCTGAACGAGGGCCCGGCCCGGCACGGGGTCGCGGACACCCTGCGGCGCGCGGACGACGTGAAGCACCGCGCCGAGGCGATCGCCGCCGACGCCGGGCAGTTGCCGGAGCGGGCGCGGGAGATCGACCGGCGGGTGGCGAGCCTGCGGACCCGCATCCAGGCGCTGGAGACCAAGGCCACGACGGTCGAGCCCGCTCTGAGCGAGCTGCGCCGCCGGTTCAGCACCGCCTGCTGGCAGGACCTCCAGCGGGTGTCGGACCAGGTCGCGGAGACCGGCCGCGCCGCCGAGCGCAAGCTCGCCGAGGCCGCCCGGGCGCGGGACGAGCAGCGCTGGGCGGACGCCACCGCCGCGATCGGGACGGTCCGCGCGCTGCTGGAGACCGCCGACGGCTCGGTGTCCGCGGTGAACGACCGGCTGCGGCAGCTGAACGAGGTGCAGCACGACCCCAACCGGGAGATCGAGCGTGCCCGCTTCGCGATCCGGGACGCGCAGCGGCTGGCGATGGCCGGGCGCAGCGCGCCGGACCCGCGGCACGCCGCCCCGCTGGACGAGGCGGTGGCCCGGCTGGACCGCGCGGTGGCCGCGCTGGAGGCGGCGGGCCGGCACCCCGACTACTGGCACTTCCTGACCGAGCTCGCGGGCGTGCGGGACACGGCGGCGCGGGTGATCGAGCTGATCCGCGGGGACCTCGGCGGTCACCGGTAGGACGACCGGCAACGCCAGTAGGACCAGTAGGACCAGTAGGACCAGTGGCGCCGATAGCACCGACGGCTCCGGCGGCGCCGGAACAGGGCTCCCGGCAGCCACCCCCGCTGGGTACGCTGCCGGTATGCCACGCTACGACTTCCGCTGCCGCTCCTGCGGCGCCACCTTCGAGCTCCGCCGCCCGATGGCCCAGGCCAACGACCCCGCCGTCTGCCCGCAGGGCCACGAGGACACCGTGAAGCTGCTGTCCACCGTCGCCGTCACGGGTGGCGCGGCCGCCGCCCAGCAGGCCCCCGCCGCCGGGGGCGGGGGCGGTTGCTGCGGGGGCGGTTGCTGCGGCTGACCTGGGCCGGTCCCGGTCCCGGTCAGGCCCCGACCGGCAGGACGGACGCTCCCGCGAGGAACCGCCGGACGATCTCCTCCCCCGCCGTCACCCCCACCTCCGTCAGGGCGGTGACGCCGGGGGCCGTCCAGCCGCTGTCGGCGAGTTCGCCGTGTCCCGGGCGCCAGCCCGCGTCCGCCGCGAGCAGCAGGTCCGCGTCGAGCAGTGAGTCCCCGGCCGCCAGCACCGTGTCGGCGCCGGCGCGCCGGACGACCTCGGCCAGCGCGGCGCTCTTGGTGAGCGGCGCGGGCACCGCGTACACCTTGCGGCCCTGCAGGGAGACCGTCCAGCCGCGTTCGGCGCACCAGCCGGTCAGCTCGTCGAGCCAGCCCTCCGGCAGTGCGGCGCGCTCGACCACCAGGTAGGCGAACAGCTCGTCGGCGACCCGCCGCTTGTGCGTCCACTCCGGGTCGGCGCAGAGGGCGAGCCGCCGGGTCACCTCCTCCAGCGGAGCCGAGCCGGCCGCGATCCGCGTGGTGATCTCGGCCCGCCAGTCGCGGTCCGGCACGCCGTCCACCAGCAGCTGCCCGCCGTTGGCGCAGATCGCGTACGCGGGGACCCAGTCCGGCGTCGGGCCGGGCAGGTTGACCCGCCCGTACTGCTCCGGTGTCCGGGTGGTGGCCGGGACGAAGCAGACCTCCCGGGCGAGGTCGGCGAGCAGCCCGGCGGCCCGCTCGGTCATGAAGGACAGCGGCCTCCCCTTGTACACCTCGACGCAGAGCAGCCGCGGCGCGAGCCGGTCGGGCTCGGCCAGGGCCATGGCCCGTTCGGAGTAGATCAGCGTCCGGTCGAGGTCGCTGGCCACCAGAACACCCATCAGGATTCCCTCCCCGTAGTCTCGGTCGCGACGCGCCCATCGGTGAAGGCGCGTCGGTCGGTCACGGCACTCCCGTCGGTGCCGGGGCGCACGTCGGTGCCGGGGTGCCCGTCGGTCACGGCACGCCCGTCGCCCCCGGTCGCCCCGCGGCTGTAGCGGGGGTGGATCAGGCCGACGCAGGTGTACGGCAGGCCGTCCACCTCCTCGACCTCGACTCCGCGCTGGGCGGCGAGCAGCCGGACGTGGTCGAGGTCCGCGCCGGCGCCGCGCCGGGCGAGGATCCGCCAGGGGACGCGCCGCAGCAGCACCCGCGTCGTCTCGCCGACGCCGGGCTTGACCAGGTTGACGTTGTCGATGCCGTACTCGGCGCTGATCCGCTCGACCGCGGCCCAGCCGGCCCAGTCGGGCGCCCGCTGCGGGTCGTCGGCGAGCCGGCCGGCGCCCTCGGCCACCGCGGCACGGACCTCGCCGAAGCGGGCGGCCACCGCGTCCAGGAAGGCCGCCGAGACGTCGCTCCCGGCCAGTTCGGCGTAGTGCTTGGCGCCGTGGAAGTCGTCCGGCCCGATCAGCCCGGCCCGCAGCACGGTGCGCGAAACCAGCCCGGAGACAGTGGAGTTGAGGCAGGCGGACGGGATCAGGAAGTCGTCCCGGGTTCCGTACGTCCGAACGCAGCGGCCCGGGTCGGCCAGCACCGCGAGGTCCGGGTCGAAGTCGGTGCCGGCCAGCGCGCCGGCCAGTTCGCGGGTGATCGCGCCCTTGCCGGTCCAGCCGTCGACGAACACCACGTCCTGCGCGCGGTGGTGGGCCGCCAGGTACCGCAGCGCGACCGGGTCGATGCCGCGGCCGCGCACGATCGAGACCGCGTAGTGCGGGACGGACAGGCCGTGCGCGAAGGCCAGCCAGCGCCGGATCAGGATGCCGACGGGCGTGCCGGCGCGGGCCAGCGAGGCGAGCACCAGCCCGGGGCCGCGCTCGCGCAGCAGCGTCTCGGCGACGGTGCCGACGGCGAGCGCGATCCGCCCGGCGGAGCCGCGCAGTGCCTGCTGGAACAGCTCCTGGTACTCGGGGCTGGGCTGGTACTCGACCGGCAGCGACTCGGCGTAGTGCGCGCCGCCGTTCTGGACGGCCTCCTCGCGCTCCTCGGTGGGGGCTTCGAGCGCGACCCCGGAGAGGTCCTTGAGCAGCCAGGCCACCTCCTCGGCCGGGTACGAGGAGAACGCCGGCCCGTACAGCGGCACGGGCAGCGACGGCGACAGCGGCGAGGGCGAGGGCGAGGGCGAGGGCGAAATGGACGGCACAACAGGCCCGGCCGGCGAAGCGGCACCCCCGGCCACCGGCCGGTGCGAGGGCAGCACGGCGAGCACCACCCGGTCGGTCACCTGCCGCAGCTGGCCGAGCAGCGCCCGCTCGCCCTCGTGCAGCGCCGGGGTGTCGGCCATGTCGTCCACCACCAGCACCACCGCGTCGAAGCGCCGCGCCGGGTCGCTGCCGGGGGCGACGTTGTACGCGTAGCGCTCGGGCGAGCCGCCGTCCTGCGGGTCGTCGTGGGCGGGGAAGGCGAGCCGGGTGCGGATGGCGTAGCCGGGGTCGTCCACTGCCAGGACGGGCGAGCGGGTGGTGGTGGAGAACCGGACGCGGTTGCCGCCGAGCCGTTCGTCGAGGGCGTCGGCCAGGCGCAGCGGCGCGTACATCAGCTCCTCGAAGCCGAGCACCAGCACCCGCCGTGCCCCTGCGGGCAGGGCCTCGGCCAGTTGTCCGGCGAGTCGGGGCAGTGCGGCGTCCAGCCGGGCGCGGTCGCGGGCGGTGAAGCCGTGCCGGCCGCCGTCCGGGAGTCCGGCGGGCCAGTCCAGCGCGATCCGGGCCAGCGGCGCCGCGGGGGCCGCCGGGGGCGCTTCCTCCAGTACCGCCCCGGCGATCAGCCGCTCGGCCCGTGCCACGACGTCCTCGGGCAGCTCGACAGTCCCGCTCGCGGTGGCCACCAGGTCCAGCCGGACGCCGAGTTCGGCGGCGGCCTCGTCGAGCCGGCGCCGGTCGGCCGCGGAGCGCAGGTCCACCAGGGCGACCACGACGTAGTGGCCGCGGGGGTGGCGGGCGTGCAGGTCGCGGATGGTGTTGAGGACCGTGCGGCCGGTGGAGAACTCGTCGTCCACCAGCACCAGCGGCCCGTCCCCGGCGAGGAGTGCGGGGTCGGCGGGGAGCAGCAGGTGCGAGGTGGCGTGCGAGTGCTCCTCCTCGAAGCCGCCGACCGGGGCCAGGCCGGGCACCGGTCGGCGGGTGGAGTGCAGGTAGGGGGCGTCCAGGCCGTCGGCGACGCTGTGGCCGAGGCCGGTGGCCGTCTCCGCGTAGCCGAGCACGACGGCGCGCGCGGTGGCCGCGGCGCCGAGCAGTTCGCGGACCCGGCGGCCGAGTTCGAGCCCGGTGCCGTGGACCACCGAGGGCCGCTGCGGCACGTGCTTGCCGAGCACGTTGGAGACCAGCAGGTGGGCGCGCTTGGGGTTCCCCGAGCGCAGCGCCAGGCCGACGAGTTCGGGGAGGCGCTCGGATCCGGTCAGCGCGATCCCGGCCCGGTCGGCGACCCAACGGCCGGTCCACGTCTGCGGTGTTGCTGTCACTGCTGGTCCTGCCTTCGATGGTGCGCTGGTGCGTTCGTGAGCTGGCGAGCTGGCGCGTTGCTTCGTCGGTGCGTTCGTGCGCTGGCGCGTCGGTGCGTCGGTGCGTTGCTTCGTCGGTAAGTCGGTGCGTCGGTGCCCCGCCACTCACGGATCCGTCATATCCCCGCCGGGGGAACCGGAGGGAACGGCTCGGGTTCGGTCGCGGAAACAGTCAGCCGCACAGGCAGGCCGACAGCAGTTCCGCGAAGCTCACGTCCTCCCGGGCCACCCCGAACACCTCCGCCCGCAGCAGCACCCGCTCCGCCCAGGCCCGGTGCGGCCGGGCCTCGTTCATCTTGTTGGTGTACGCCGAGCGCAGTACCCCGCCGCCGTCCTGCTCCTGCCGGAGGATGTCCCGGGCGTCGCAGTACTCCTCGTGCGTGACCACGGAGAGGGCGTGCACGGCCGGCACATGGCTGGGGTGGATGCAGGTCTTGCCGAGCAGGCCGTTGGCCCGGTCGAGTTCGACCTCCCGGATCAGCCCGTCCAGGTCGTGTTCGATGATCCGTCGGCGGACCTCCTCCCCGGAGGCCCGCAGTGTCCCGGCAACCCCGGCAACCCCCGCAGCCCCGGCAACCCCCGCAGCCGCGGCCGCAGCCCCGGCCGCGGCGGAGACGGACGCCCCGGCGAACGGGGTCCGGCGCAGCTGCGGCTTGAACATCCGCTCCTGCACCGGGAAGTACTCCCAGACCGGTCCGGTGACGGTGTACCCGGTGCCGTCCGCCCGGCCGAGCACGTTGACCACGTCCCCGATCACCGACGCGACCAGCGCCACGTCGTACGCGGTGAGGTCGGGCGAGCGCCGCAGGCCGTACGCGGAGCAGAGGTCGGTGACGCCGAGCCGGACGGCGAGCACCCGCTCGCGGTGGCCGGCGAGCAGGTCGGCGATGCCGAAGAGCTGGTCCCGCCTGGTCTCCAGGTGGGCGAGTTCGGGCGACTCCAGGACGGGCATGGCGAACAGCCGGCGCCCGGTCGCGGCCTCGGCGGCGGCCAGCGCGGCCAGGTACTCGCCACCGTTCTCGGGGGTGAACTTCGGCAGCACGAAGCCGCTCAGCAGTTCGACGGCCGGTCCGAGGCGCCGGGCCAGGTCGAGGATCTGGGCGGCGGTGCGGACCCTGATGAAGAGCAGGGGATGGCTCTGTGCACAGGAGGTGAAATCCTTGACCAGGTCATTCAGTTGCTCGACCAGATTCCGCTCACCCGCGTCCACCTCGTGGTCGGCGATCGCGTCCTCCAGGCAGAGCACCATCGACACCACGCCCCGACCAGCGAGTTTGCGGATGTCGGCGGCCAGGGCGGGCCGGGTGGCCGGGCTGTAGAGGGTACCTCCGAGGGCGGTGGCGAGCACCGTCGGCTCGCTCCGCACGTCGAACGGGCGCGGCTGTTCCAGGAAGAGCCGGCCGCGTACGTCCTCGGCGAGGTGGCCGAAATGCCGCAAGGTGCTCTCCTCCAGGAAGTGGACCGGCCCCCGGCCGGTTGCCGACGACACCCTGGTCAACCGGCCGACCGGGCGCCTTGGTTCCCGGGGCGCCTCCGCCGGGCGCCCCTGCGTCGAAACCCCGGGGACCTTTCGACCGCCCATCGTACGGACGGGATCCGGCCGGTCCCGGTTCCCCGGCACTGAACTCCCGGAACATCCCGGTCCACTTGGACGATCATGGGCGGAACGGCGGCGAACCCCGGAAACGACGGCGGCAAACCTCGGAAAGCGCAAGTCTTGGCAAAGTCCGACCCGGCACGGACCGGTCCGGTCACGTTGTCCGAAGGGGTGGCGAACAGGCAGGATGGTCGGCTATGACGCACGTGATGGCCAAGGGCGCCAACATCGCACTGCCGGCGGCGGCGGTCCGCGCCGTGCTGCGCTGGAGCGCCACGCCCGGTGCGCCGGACGTGGACGCGTCGGCGCTGCTGCTCGGCGCCTCCGGCAAGGTCCGCTCGGACGCCGACTTCGTCTTCTACAACCAGCCCCGCCACCCCTCCGGCCTGGTCCGCCACCTGCCCAAGCAGCAGACCTCCGGCGGTGCCGAGATCATCGACACGGTCGAGGTCGAGCTGGGCAAGCTGCCCGCCGAGGTGGACCGGGTGGTGCTGGCCGGCTCCTCCGAGGGCGGACCGTTCCGCGCGGTGCCGGGGCTGCGCCTGCTGCTCTTCGACGCCACGGCCGGCGAGGGCGTGCCCGCGCTCGCCGAGTTCGGGATCGACGACGCCGAGAACGTCACCGCCCTGGTCGCCGGCGAGCTGTACCGCCGGTCCGGGTCCTGGAAGTTCCGGGCGATCGGCCAGGGCTACACCTCCGGGCTGATCGGTCTCGCCACCGACTTCGGCATCATGGTGGACGACGAGGCGGAGGCCGACCAGGCGCCCGCCCAGGTGCCCGTGTCCACCACCCCGTCCGGCACTCTCGACCCGCGCAGCACCGCGATGCCGGACCCGCGCTCGACCACCCCCGAGCCGGGCACCTTCACGCTGGCCCCGGCCGTCCCGCAGTCGCCGCCGGCCCAGCCGCCCGTCCCGGCCCAGCCGCCCGTCCAGCCACCGCCCACCGCCCCGGCCCCGGCCACCGCCGCCGCCGCGAGCGCCTCGCCCGCACCGGCGACCCCGCCGCCGCCCGCGGCCCCGCCGACCATGCCCCCGCCGCCGCCCACCGCACCCCCGGGCCACCAGCCCGGCACCGGCTACGGCTACCCCCAGCAGACCGGCCCGGCGTACGGCCACCCCCAGCAGCAGCCCACCGGCGGCTACGGCTACCCGCAGCCCGGCACCGGCCAGCAGCCCTACCAGCAGCAGCCGGGCGGTTACGGCTATCCCCAGCCGAACCAGCCCGTCCCGCCGCAGCAGCAGCGCCCCGCCGGCTACGGCTACCCGCAGCCCGGCACCGGCCAGCAGCCGCCCGTCCCGCCGCAGCCGCCGACGGCCCAGCCCCCGGCCGCCACCGGCGAGGAGTTCGCGCTGCCCCCGCAGGGCCCGCAGTTCCAGCCCCGCTGACGCCCCCGGCGGGGCCGCCCGACAGCCCCGGCCCCGGCCCCGCCGTGAAACCGCCGAACCGCCGACCGCCGTCAGTCGCTCTTGTACCCGCGCTGCCACTGCAGCCCGAAGCCGTACAGCCGGTCGATGTCCGCCTGGAACCCGTTGACGTACCGCACCTCACGCCGCACCGTCAGCTGGTTGTCCCCCGAGTTCTCGATCAGCACCACCGCGCAGGAGCGCGCAGCCCGGGCCCGCTCCTCCAGCTTGATCTCGATCCGCGGCCCGGTCTGCGGCACGATCGTGACCACCGCGTGCGACTGCTCGAAGGCCGGCGTGCCGTCGTAGATGTAGACGAAGATCAGCAGCCGCTTGAACTTGTCCTTCTTCTCCAGGTTGACGTACATCGTCTCGCCGGACGGCGCCCCGTACTGGTCGTCGCCGCTGAGTTTGATGTACGGCGCGTTCTGGAGGTCTCCGAAGAGCCCGCCGAGCGGCTGCACCACGCCGGTGCTCCCGTCGGAGAGCTCGTACATGCAGGCCAGGTCGAGGTCGACGTTCGTCGGCTCGGTGCCCTGCGGCGAGTCCGGGTCCTGCGGCCGCAGGATCCGCGGGCTGAAGAACCGCTTCACGGACTCCCGGGTGCTTGGCCGCGCGGCGCCTCCGGCGCTCATCGTCCAGTGCAGGTTGACGTAGAGGTAGCCGGTGGTGGCGGCCGACCCGGTGATCGCGTGCTGCGGGGCCGACTTGGTGAGTATGACCTTGTGCTGACCGCCGGGGTTGTCGAAGGTGTAGCTCTTGTCCCCGCGCAGGTACTCCCAGATCGAGACCATGCAGTCCTCTCCCCCTGCTCCCGCCAGGCGTTCTGACGGTCCGCCGACCAATGATCGGGCATCGGCCCGGCCGTCGGATACCCAGTCCGCGCCCTCCTCTACCCAACTGGGCGCGACCGGCGGGTCGATTGGCGGGAGGAAGCCGCCCTCCCGTAACATGCCGCCCCTTCGGACGCGATATCGTCTAGCCGCACAGGTGTCCCGTCCGCCCCTGCGCGGGCGCGGCGGGCCCGTCGTGCGGCGACGAACGAATCGTCAGGCAGCTCCCGCTCGGCGGGCCCTGACCGCCTGTGTCGCGCTGTGATCCTGTCCCCTGCGGAAACCCGAGGCCCGACCCGCAATGAACCTGACCTCCATACAGCTGGTCTGGACCGTCGTCGGCGGCGCAGCCCTGCTGTTCGTCGCCGTCCTGATGGCGACGCTGCGATTCAAGAGCTCGAAGAAGGACGAGTCCGGCGACTCCTGGGAGCGCAGCGAGGAGCGCCGTCGGCGCAAGGAGATGATCTACGGCATCTCCTCGTACACGCTGCTGTTCTGCTGCGCCGGTGTCGCGGCCGCGCTCTCCTTCCACGGCCTGGTCGGCTTCGGCAAGGAGAACCTGGGTCTGTCCGGCGGCTGGGAGTACCTCGTCCCGTTCGGTCTGGACGGTGCCGCGATGTTCTGCTCGGTGCTCGCCGTCCGCGAGGCCAGCCACGGTGACGCCGCGCTCGGTTCGCGCCTGCTGGTCTGGGTGTTCGCGATCGCCTCGGCCTGGTTCAACTGGGTGCACGCCCCGCGCGGCGTGTCGCACGACGGCGCCCCGCAGTTCTTCTCCGGCATGTCGATCTCGGCGGCGATCCTGTTCGACCGGGCGCTGAAGCAGACCCGCAAGGCCGCGCTGCGCGAACAGGGCCTGGTCCCCCGCCCGCTGCCGCAGATCCGCATCGTCCGCTGGCTGCGCGCCCCGCGCGAGACCTACGCGGCCTGGTCGCTGATGCTGCTGGAGAACGTCCGCAGCCTGGACGAGGCGGTCGACGAGGTGCGCGAGGAGCGCCAGGCGAAGCTGGACGCCAAGGCCCGCGCCCGTACGGCCGACCGCCGCGAGCGGGCCGAGCTGAAGGCCATCTCCCGGCAGGGCGGCATGCTCGCCCGGACCCGCGGCGGCCGCCAGGTTCCCGCCCTCACGGCTGCCGGAGACGGCCCGAGCGCTACGGAGCCTGCCCTAGCCGCGGGATCCGACGCCACCACCTCGACCTCGGCCTCGCTCCTGTCCGGCGACTCGCCGGAGCCGGCCGCCCTGGACGCCGGTCGCCGCCCCCGCGCCGCCGTCGGCTCCTCGTACTCGTCCTCCTCCTACTCGTCCTCCTCCTACTCCTCGTCCTCGTACTCGTCGTCCTCCTCCGGCACCGGGTCGTCCCGCAGCGGCTCGGCCATCGACCTGACGGCCGACGACGACACCCTGTCGATGCCGAAGCTGGACTCGCTGGAGCGCAAGCTGCGCGCGATCGAGCAGCAGCTCGGCTGACCCCGGCACCCCGCGGGTACGACCGCGGACCACGAGGAACGGCCGCCCCCGGGAAATCCCGGAGGCGGCCGTTTCGCTTGCCCTGCGGACTACTTTCCGGTGCCGACCAGCTCCGGTTCCTCGTCCGCGCCCTCGCGCCGGTTGCGCAGGATCGACGAGCCGAGCGCCAGCCCGATGAAGGCGACGCCGATCAGCCCGGTGACGATCTCCGGGATGTGGTACTTGATCCCGATCAGCAGGATCGCCGCCAGCGCGCCGATGGCGTAGTGCGCGCCGTGCTCGAGGTAGACGTAGTCGTCCAGGGTGCCCTTGCGGACCAGGAAGACGGTCAGCGAGCGGATGTACATCGCGCCGATGCCGAGGCCCAGGGTGATCTGGAAGATGTCGCTGGAGATGGCGAACGCGCCGACCACGCCGTCGAAGGAGAACGAGGCGTCCAGGACCTCCAGGTAGAGGAAGAGGAAGAACGCGGCCTTGCCGCCGACCTGGATGATCGACTTGCCGGCCTTCTCCGCCTCCTCCTCGCGCTCCTCCTCGGCCTCCAGCCCCGACTCGAAGATCGAGGAGAGGCCGTTGACGGCGAGGTAGGTGACCAGGCCGAGGACACCGGCGAGCAGAACGGTTTCCGCGTGCTCCCCGGCGAAGAAGTTGGAGGCGAGCAGCAGGGCGACCAGGGCGACGACGGTGGAGAAGGCCTCCAGCTTGCCGACCTTCTCCAGCGGGCGCTCGATCCAGGCCAGCCAGTTGTAGTCCTTCTCCTCGAAGATGAAGTCGAGGAAGATCATCAGCAGGAAGACGCCGCCGAAGGCCGCGATGGCCGGGTTGGCCGCTTCCAGGTACTGGCCGTAGGTGAGGCCTTCGTAGGTCTTCTCGGAGTGCAGCGCGAGGTCGATGACCGTCGTGGGGTTGAGCTTCGCGGTGAGGCCGACGACCAGCAGCGGGAAGACCAGGCGCATGCCGAAGACCGCGATGAGGACACCGACGGTCAGGAAGATCTTCTGCCAGTACGGGTTCATCCGCTTCAACACCGTGGCGTTGACCACCGCGTTGTCGAACGACAGGGAGATCTCCAGGATGGAGAGCATCAGCACGATGCCGAAGCCTTGGGCTCCCCAGAGCAGTCCGGCCGCGATCAGGCCGATGACGGTGATCGCGAACGACCAGCCGAATGTGCGGAGGAACACGGGAGTTGGCTACCTTTCGGGTTCTGGCCGTGCCGGGGGCGGCCTCGTCCCCGAGACGTCCTGACCGGGCCCGGCCCGGTCAGGTCACCCCCGCACTGCCCTCTGTTCTCATGATCGGGTCGGGTACGACAAGTCCGATTTCCGCCTTTACTGTACGTTCACGCCGAAGTCGAGCGCGATGCCACGCAGGCCGGAGGCGTACCCCTGGCCCACTGCGCGGAACTTCCACTCGCCCGCGTAGCGGTACAGCTCACCGAAGATCATCGCGGTCTCGCTGGACGCGTCCTCGGACAGGTCGTAGCGGGCGATCTCCTGGCCGTCGACCGAGTTGACGACCCGGATGTAGGCGTTGCGGACCTGACCGAAGTTCTGGAGCCGCGCCTCGGCCTCGTAGATCGAGACCGCGAAGATCACCTTGTCGGCCTGTGCCGGGACGAGGTCCAGGCTGACCAGGACCACCTCGTCGTCACCCGTTTCGTCGCCGCCGGTGAGGTTGTCGCCCTGGTGCTCCACTGAGCCCTCGGGGCTCTTGAGGTTGTTGTAGAAGACGAAGTACTCGTCACCGAGCACTCGCCCGCCACCGCAGATCAGGGCGCTCGCATCGAGGTCGAACGGGGCGCCCGTGGTCGAACGGGCGGACCAGCCGAGGCCGATCTGGACCTGCGTCAGGTTCGGCGCGGCCTTGGTGAGCGAGACGTTGCCACCCTTGGCGAGCGTGACCACCATGACGTTCTTCCTCCCTTGCTTCTCCCGGGGCGCCATCCAGGTGTATCCCCCGCGGCCCCGGCCGACCGGTTCTGGTCGGCTGAACTTCCTGAACTCACATCCTCGCAGTGCGAGGAACCGCCACGGCACCGGGCCGGACGAAGCCGGGGCGGCCCCGGACCTCGGAGGTCCGGGGCCGCCCCGGGAGAACGGCGCGCAGCCCGCGCCGCAGGGCGCCGGCGCGGGCTCAGACGTTGACGCCGAAGTCCTGCGCGATGCCGCGCAGGCCGGAGGCGTAGCCCTGGCCGATGGCGCGGAACTTCCACTCCGCGCCGTTGCGGTACAGCTCGCCGAAGACCATCGCGGTCTCGGTGGAGGCGTCCTCGGAGAGGTCGTAGCGGGCCAGCTCCGTGTTGTCGGCCTGGTTCACCACGCGGATGAACGCGTTGCGCACCTGGCCGAAGTTCTGGCCGCGGGTCTCGGCGTCGTAGATCGACACCGGGAAGACGATCTTCTCGACGTCCACCGGCACGCCGGCCAGGTTGACCTTGATCGCCTCGTCGTCGCCCTCGCCCTCGCCGGTCAGGTTGTCACCGGTGTGCTCGACCGAGCCGTCCGGGCTCTTCAGGTTGTTGAAGAACACGAAGTTGCCGTCCGAGGTGACCTTGCCCTGGGCGTTGCACAGCAGGGCGCTGGCGTCCAGGTCGAAGTCCGCGCCGGTGGTGGTCCGGACGTCCCAGCCCAGGCCGACGACCACGGCGGTGAGGCCGGGTGCCTCCTTGGTGAGCGAGACGTTGCCGCCCTTGCTGAGGCTGACTCCCACTAGTCCTCCAAGAATCGGGAGGCACGTCCAGTGGTGCCCCCGGTGGTGCGGTCCGGGGCGGCGGGAGGCCCATCGGCTCCCGCATCCCACCCCGCCAACGGCCCGAGCGTAGTACGGGGTTCCCGTCCGCACCCCTGATCAGGCCGGACACGGCCCCGGGGCACTCGGCCGGCGGGTGCCGCAGGGCGCCCGCGACCCGGCCGAGGCGCGTACGGGGCCCGGGCGGGGGTCTCAGAGCGCCGCGAGGACCTTCAGGTACTCCTGCTCGTCCCGGGCGTCCGGGAGGCCGTTGACGACGCTCCAGCGCACCGTGCCCGTGGTGTCGATCACGAAGGTGCCGCGCAGCGGGCAGCCCCGCTCCTCGTCGAGGACGCCGTAGGCCCGGGTGACCTCGCCGTGCGGCCAGAAGTCGGCCAGCAGCGGGAACTCCAGGCCCTCCCGGTCGGCGAAGACCCGCTGGGAGAACTGCGAGTCGCAGGAGAGGCCGAGCACCTGCACGGTGTCGTTCTGCAGGCCCGCCAGCTCCCGCTGGATCGCGCCCAGCTCGCCCGTGCACACACCGGTGAAGGCGAACGGGTAGAAGACCAGGACGACGTTCCGCCGGCCGCGGAAGTCGGAGAGCCGGACGGCCTCGCCGTGCTGGTTGTTGAGCTCGAAGTCCGGAGCCGGGGTGCCGACCTCGATGGCCATGAGCGGGACCTTTCTGACGCGACCGCGCCGCGCGGCGGGCGCGGCGGGCCACATCCTCGCATTCGTTTACGGCCGTTGCGCCGAACGGATGAGGCGGGCGGCCGCGGCCCGCCGCATGTGCTTCAGAGCCCGCTCAGCGCTTGGCGCCCTTCGCCGTGGACTTGGTCGCGAGCCTGGTGGCCGCCCAGTCCTTGACGATGTTGATCGAGCTGGTCTGGGAGAGGCCCGCGGTCTTGGCCGCGTCGCTGATGTCGGAGGCCTCGATGTGGCCGTCCCGCCCGGTCTTGGGCGTCATCAGCCAGATCAGGCCGCCTTCAGCGAGGTACTCCAGCGCGTCGACGAGGGCGTCGGTGAGGTCCCCGTCGTCGTCGCGGTGCCACAGCAGAACGGCGTCGGCGACGTCGTCGTAGTCCTCGTCGACGAGATCCGTCCCGATGAGCTCCTCGATTCCCTCGCGGAGTTCCTGGTCAGTGTCGTCGTCGTACCCCAGCTCCTGGATGATCTGGCCCTCTTCGAAGCCGAGACGGGTCGCCGGGTTGGACTTGTCCGCGGGGTCCGCGGTCGCGCTCACGGGAATAACCTCCAGTATTCGGCCCGGCATCCATGCCGAGGCTGTGGCCGTAGTCCACACGGGCGCGGCGGTTCGCGCAAGTACCCGACCCCCGATCCCCTCCAAAGGTTGACGTGTCGCAGGGGGACACGCCGCTCGACGTGGCGGGAATCACACCGATTTGCCCTTTTCTGCATGGTCCAAGGATGCTTCGGATGGTCCCGGCCCACAGGCCGTACGCACGCCCGAGATGCGAACGGCATTCGGGTCCGCGCGTGCGCGGGCGTAGAGTCTCCTGTTGGCCCTCACCCCGGCCGCCCGCCATCGGGCGGACGGGACACCAGGTCGGACCACCTCTTTTCGTAACACCCGGGGGTGTGCGGAGCGGACGAAGACGCCCGCACCGCACGCCGCCAGACCGGGCCGCCCGCCGGGCGGACCGGTTACCGATCGGTAGAGATGACGGATCTCCGAGCGCGGTAGCACGATGGAGGCGGCGCGACACACCTCAGTTTCGACCGACAGTGAAGGAACAGCGTGGCTTCCGGATCCGATCGCAACCCGATCATCATTGGCGGCCTTCCGAGTCAGGTCCCGGACTTCGATCCCGAGGAGACCGCGGAATGGCTGGAGTCGCTCGATGCGGCCATCGACGAGCGGGGGCGTGAGCGTGCCCGTTACCTGATGCTGCGGCTGATCGAGCGCGCCCGCGAGAAGCGTGTCGCCGTGCCCGAGATGCGCAGCACGGACTACGTCAACACCATCGCGACCAAGGACGAACCGTTCTTCCCCGGCAACGAGGAGATCGAGCGGAAGATCCTCAACGCGACCCGGTGGAACGCGGCCGTCATGGTCTCCCGGGCGCAGCGCCCGGGCATCGGCGTCGGTGGCCACATCGCCACCTTCGCCTCCTCCGCGTCTCTGTACGACGTCGGCTTCAACTACTTCTTCCGCGGCAAGGACGGCGAGGGCGAGTCCGGCGACCAGGTCTTCTTCCAGGGCCACGCCTCCCCCGGCATCTACGCCCGCGCCTTCCTGCTGGACCGGCTCACCGAGCAGCAGCTCGACGCGTTCCGCCAGGAGAAGTCGAAGGCCCCGTACGGCCTCTCCAGCTACCCGCACCCGCGGCTGATGCCGGACTTCTGGGAGTTCCCGACCGTCTCGATGGGCCTCGGCCCGCTCGGCGCGATCTACCAGGCCCGGATGAACCGCTACCTGGAGCACCGCGGGATCAAGGACACCTCCGACTCGCAGGTCTACGCCTTCCTCGGCGACGGCGAGATGGACGAGCCCGAGTCGCTCGGCCAGCTGTCGCTGGCCGCCCGCGAGGGCCTGGACAACCTGACCTTCGTGGTCAACTGCAACCTGCAGCGCCTGGACGGCCCGGTCCGCGGCAACGGCAAGATCATCCAGGAGCTGGAGTCCCAGTTCCGGGGCGCCGGCTGGAACGTGATCAAGCTGGTCTGGGACCGCAGCTGGGACCCGCTGCTCGCGCAGGACCGCGACGGCGTCCTGGTCAACAAGCTGAACACCACGGTGGACGGCCAGTTCCAGACCTACGCCACCGAGACCGGCCAGTACATCCGCGAGCACTTCTTCGGCGGCGACCTGCGCCTGCGCGCCATGGTCGAGAACATGACCGACCAGCAGATCCAGCACCTGGGTCGCGGCGGCCACGACCACAAGAAGATCTACGCGGCGTTCAAGGCTGCCCGCGAGCACAAGGGCCAGCCGACGGTCATCCTCGCCCAGACGGTCAAGGGCTGGACGCTGGGCCCCAACTTCGAGGGCCGCAACGCCACCCACCAGATGAAGAAGCTGACGGTCGAGGACCTGAAGCGCTTCCGCGACCGGCTGCACCTGCCGATCACCGACAAGCAGCTCGAGGAGGGCTACCCGCCCTACTACCACCCGGGCCGCGACTCGGAGGAGATCCAGTACATGCACGACCGCCGGGAGGAGCTGGGCGGCTACGTGCCGACCCGCAAGGTCCGCCCGCGGAAGCTGGAGCTGCCCGGCGACGACGCGTACAAGGCGGTCAAGAAGGGTTCCGGCAACCAGACCATCGCCACCACCATGGCGTTCGTCCGGGTGCTCAAGGACCTCATGCGGGACAAGGGCATCGGCAACCGCTTCGTGCCGATCGCGCCGGACGAGTACCGCACCTTCGGCATGGACTCGCTCTTCCCGTCGGCGAAGATCTACAACCCGCTCGGCCAGACCTACGAGTCGGTCGACCGGGACCTCCTCCTCGCCTACAAGGAGTCGCCGACCGGCCAGATGCTGCACGACGGCATCTCCGAGGCGGGCTGCACCGCCTCGCTGATCGCCGCCGGCTCCTCCTACGCCACCCACGGCGAGCCGCTGATCCCGGTGTACGTCTTCTACTCGATGTTCGGGTTCCAGCGCACCGGCGACCAGTTCTGGCAGATGGCCGACCAGCTGGCCCGCGGCTTCGTGATCGGCGCCACCGCCGGCCGCACCACGCTGACCGGTGAGGGCCTGCAGCACGCCGACGGCCACTCGCACCTGCTGGCCTCGACCAACCCGGGTGTCGTCGCGTACGACCCGGCGTACGGCTTCGAGATCGCGCACATCGTCCAGGACGGTCTGCGGCGGATGTACGGCTCCAGCGCCGAGCACCCGCACGGCGAGGACGTGTTCTACTACATGACCGTCTACAACGAGCCGATCAAGATGCCGGCCGAGCCCGAGAACGTGGACGTCGAGGGCATCCTCAAGGGTCTGCACAAGTACGCGCCGGGCACCGCCGGCCAGATCCCGGCCCAGATCCTCGCCTCCGGCGTGGCCGTGCCGTGGGCCCTGGAGGCCCAGCGCATCCTCGCCGAGGAGTGGAACGTCAAGGCCGACGTCTGGTCCGCGACCTCCTGGAACGAGCTGCGCCGCGACGCGGTGGAGGCCGAGGAGTTCAACCTGCTGCACCCCGAGGAGCAGCAGCGCGTGCCGTACGTCACCCAGAAGCTCCAGGGCGCCGAGGGCCCGGTCGTCGCGGTGTCCGACTGGATGCGCGCGGTGCCGGACCAGATCGCCCGCTGGGTGCCGGGTCAGTACCAGTCGCTGGGCGCCGACGGCTTCGGCTTCGCCGACACCCGTGGCGCGGCCCGTCGCTTCTTCCACATCGACGCGCAGTCGGTCGTCCTGGGGGTGCTCACCGAGCTCGCCAAGCAGGGCAAGATCGACCGCTCGGCGCTGAAGGACGCGATCGACCGCTACCAGCTGCTGGACGTGGCCGCGGCCGACCCGGGTGCCGCCGGCGGCGAGGCCTGATCAGCCCGTAGGCACTGAGGGGCCGGACTCCCGTCGGGGGTCCGGCCCTTCGGCGTTCGCCGTGGCGCGGCCCTTGGTTCGGCCCTCGGCCCGCCGCCCGGACCGGCCCGCCGGTGGCCCTCGGGGAACGCCACGGCCCACGGGAACAGCAGGACGGCCCCGGACTCCGAGGAGTCCGGGGCCGTCCTGCTGCGGGGCCGGTCAGATGTGCACGGCCGGGCCCGCGTCGGTGGCGCCGCGGCGGGTGAGCAGGCCGAGCACGGCGGCGCCGAAGGCCACCACGGCGGCCACCGCGAAGGCCAGCGACATGCCGCTCACGAAGGACTCGTGGACGGCGCCGGCCATCGCGTCCACCGCCTGCTGCGGGGTGCCGGCCGGGGCCGGCGGGGCGATGCCCAGCTGGGCGGCCTGCTTGAGGCCCTCGCCCGCCGCGCCCTCCACCGGCGGCAGACCGGCCTTGGCCCAGTTGCCCGGCAGGACGTCGCCGACCTTGGCGGCCATCAGCGCGCCCAGCACGGCGGTGCCGAGGCTGCCGCCGACCTGCATCGCGGCCTGCTGGAGGCCGCCGGCCACGCCGGACAGCTCCAGCGGGGCGTTGCCGACGATCACCTCGGTGGCGCCGACCATGACCGGGCTGATGCCCAGGCCCATCAGGACGAACCAGAGCGACATCACGCCGTTGCCGGAGCCGGTGTCCAGGGTGGACATGCCGAACATCGCGGTGGTGGTGATCAGCATGCCGGCCACGATCGGGATGCGCGGGCCCAGCTTGCCGATCGCCAGGCCGGCCAGCGGCGAGCCGATGATCATCATGCCGGTCATCGGCAGCAGGTGGACGCCGGCCTCGACCGGCTTCATCCCGTGCACGTTCTGGAGGTAGAAGGTCACGAAGAAGATCGCGCCGAAGAACGCGAAGGCCATCAGCACCATCAGCAGGACGCCCGCCGACAGCGGCACCGAGCGGAACAGGCCGAGCGGGATCAGCGGCTCGCGGGCCTTGCCCTGCCAGAGCGCGAACAGCACCATCAGGACCACCGCGCCGATCAGGAACAGCAGCGTCCGCCCGTCGCCCCAGCCCCACTCGGGGGCCTTGATGATGCCGAAGACCAGCGCGAACATCCCCACCGAGAGCAGCGCGATGCCGGGCAGGTCGAAGGACTTGGCGGCGTTCTCGGCCCGGACGTCCTTGAGGATCCACACGCCCAGCGCCAGCGCGACCAGGCCGACCGGGATGTTGATGAAGAACACCGACTCCCAGTTGACGTGCTCGACCAGCAGGCCGCCGACGATCGGGCCGGCCGCGGTGGAGGCGCCGATCACGCCGCCCCAGATGCCGATCGCCATGTTGAGCTTCTCGGCCGGGAAGGCCCCGCGCAGCAGGCCCAGCGCGGCCGGCTGGAGCAGCGCGCCGAACAGGCCCTGGAGCACCCGGAAGGCGATCACGGTCTGGATGTTGCCGGCGAAGCCGATCGCGGCCGAGGTGACGGCGAAGCCCGCCGCGCCGACCAGGAAGGTGGTCTTGTGGCCGAAGCGGTCACCGATCTTGCCGGCGGTGATCAGGAAGACCGCCAGGGCCAGCAGGTAGCCGCTGGTGACCCACTGGATCTCGGAGGGCGCCGCGTGCAGCTTCTCCTGGATCACCGGGTTGGCGATGGCGACGATCGTGCCGTCCAGCGCGACCATCATGACGCCGACCGCGACGGTCAGCAGGGTCAGCCAGGGGTGTCCCTTGAGACCGCCCCCCGACGGTGGGTTCGGCGGTGCGTCCGCCTCGGAGTTCTTCACGACGGACTGACTCATCTGGGCCCTCCGGGGGCGTGGCTCGGTGCGGTACATGGTCGTGGCGCCCCGGCCCACCCGTCCCCACAGGTGCCCCGGCCCGACGGGCGCCACCCCGGCAGATTATGTCAGCCTCTGACATTCGGCAAACAGTGACTTCTGACCATCACTGCCATTTGTCAGAGCGGTAAAGTTGTGGTCCCACCAGCCACACCCAGCGCTCCGGAAGGCCCCCGCCATGGCCGCTCACACCCCCCGCACCACCGGCACCCCGGCGGGCCCCGAACGCGCGCCGGGCCTGCGCGAGCGCAAGAAGCAGCAGACCCGCTACGCCCTGATCCAGGCCGCCCACCTGCTCTTCCTCAGGCAGGGCTTCGCCCGCACGACCGTCGACGAGATCGCCTCCGCCGTCGACGTCTCCCAGCGCACCTTCTTCCGCTACTTCGCCAACAAGGACGAGGTCGCGCTCGCCGTGATGGCCGTGGCCGAGGACTACTTCATCGAGTGCCTGCGCCACCGCCCGGCCGAGGAGGCCCCGCTCCAGGCCCTGCGCGCCTCGATCGTCAAGGCCTGGCGCGACCTCGGCAACGAGGAGTCCGCCGGCCCCGGTTCGATCCACAGCGCCCTGGAGCTCATGCGGATGATCGAGGAGACGCCCCCGCTGCTCGCCGCCCAACTGCGCCGGGTCACCGAGCAGGAGCGCCTGGTGGTCCAGGTGCTCGCCGAACGCGAGGGCCTGGACCCGGCCGAGGACCTGCGCCCGGCCGTACTCGCCGCCGTCTTCGGCAGCCTGCTGCGCTCGGCCCACCTGTCCTGGAGCGCCGAGCACGCACCGGCCGGCCCCGAGGGCATGGTCGCGGTGATCGAGCGCTACTTCGACCAGCTCGGCCCGGCCCTGGCCGGCCACTGGCGCAGCCCCGCGTAGCACCCGGCGCCGCACCCGGGTCATACCGGGGTATCACCCGGTACCCCGGTAGCCCCGCGGAAGTTCGCGCCCCAGTGCGACGACCCACGCGGCCCGCCCTCCTAGGCTGACCCACGATGAAGACGCCCACCAAAGCCGACACCCGCACGTTCGCACTGCGCCAACTGCGCGCCCTGCGGCACCACCTGACCACCCCGAGCCAGGACGAGACCCCACTGCTCGGCGACTCCCGGCGGCGCTGGGTGCGCCGACTGCCGTACATCGTCGTGATCGCCCTGCAGGGCTCGCTGATACCCACCGGGATCGCCAACCTGGTCAGCTTCTACGACCTGGTGCTGCCGGTGGCCGCCGCGCTCACCATCGCCCAGACCACACCGCTGTTCCTCGCCGTCACCCGGCCGCTGACCGCCTGGTGGATCAGCGCCGCCGCCATGGTCACCACCGCCGCCATCACCGCCCGCCACCACCAGCTGATGGGCAGTTGGCCGTGGACGGCCCCGATGATCATCGCCTACGTCTTCCTGCTGCTCGCCCTCGCACTGCGCGAGAGCCGGGCCACCGTGGTCTCGGTCTGGGTGGCCACCGTCCTGCTCACCGCGCTCACCACCACCCTCGGCCTGCCCCGCTCCGGCGACGGCACCACCGTGCTGCTGATCGCACTCAGCGGCGCCGCGCTGCTGCTCGGCTGGGCCGTCCGGGACCGCGCCGTGGCCCGCCGGCTGCTCACCGAGCAGGAGCACATCAGCGAGGCCGAACGCGAACGCCGCACCCTGCTGGAGGAACGCACCCGGATCGCAAGGGAGTTGCACGACGTGGTGGCGCACCACATGTCGGTCATCGCGGTGCAGGCGGCCAGCGCGCCGTACCGGATCACCGGGGTGCCGGACGCGGCCGCCGAGGAGTTCACCGCGATAGCCGGCACCGCCCGCGAGTCGCTGGCCGAGATGCGCCGGCTGCTCGGCGTACTGCGCAGCGAGGAGTCCGGCGGGGAGAAGGCACCGCAGCCCGGGGTCGGCCAACTCGCCCAGCTGGTCGAGACGGTGGGCCGGGCCGGGGTGCCGGCCGAGCTGACGGTGGAGCCGGACCTGGTGGACCTGGTGCCGCAGGCCGTCGGCCTGTCCACGTACCGGATCGTGCAGGAGGCGCTGGCCAACGTGGTGCGGCACGCCCCCGGCGCGCGGACCTGGGTGTCGCTGACCGCGGACGGCCCGGCGCTGCTGGTGACGGTGGTCAACGCGCCCCCGCCGGAGCACACCGAGTCGCTGGAGGCCTCGGTCGAGGGCACCGGGCAGGGGCTGGTCGGAATGCGTGAACGCGTCCGGCTGGTCGATGGCAGGCTGGACACCGGCCCGCTGCCGGACGGCGGCTTCAAGGTGGCCGCCGTCCTGCCCCTCGACCTTCCAGACACCCCCCGGGAGACCACCGCATGACCATCCGCGTGATCATCGTCGACGACCAGGCCATGGTGCGCGCGGGCTTCGCGGCCCTGCTCAACGCCCAGAGCGACATCGACGTGGTGGGGGACGCGGCGGACGGCGCCCAGGCCCTGGAGGTCAACGGCCGCACCCACCCGGACCTGGTGCTGATGGACGTCCGGATGCCCGTCATGGACGGCCTGGAGGCGGCCCGGCGGCTGCTCGACCCGGCCGTGCCGGGCGCCCACCGGCCCAAGGTGCTGATGCTGACCACCTTCGACGTGGACGACTACGTGTACGAGGCGCTGCGCGCCGGGGCCAGCGGCTTCCTGCTCAAGGACGCCCCGCCGGCCGACCTGATCGCCGCGGTCCGGGTGGTCGCGGCCGGCGAGGCGCTCCTCGCCCCCTCGGTGACCCGCCGGCTGATCGAGGACTTCGCCCGCACCCGCCCGGCCAAGCGCCACGACCCCAAGGTGCGGCTCAACGGCCTGACCCCGCGCGAGACCGAAGTGCTGGAGCTGATCGCCCGCGGCCTGTCCAACCAGGAGATAGCCGCCAAGCTGGTGCTCGCCGAGCAGACCGTCAAGACGCACATCGGGCGCATCCTCGCCAAGCTCGGCCTGCGCGACCGCGCCCAGGCGGTCGTCCTGGCCTACGAGTCCGGCCTGGTGACCCCCGGTCAGTAGGGGCAGCCGTTCGCCCCCTCTGATACCCGGGTAGCACCCGGGAGTTGGCCCCGCGGTGTGACGTCCGCGGGGCCGTCGCATTCCTACCTTCCTCCCCATCGGACGCCGAACGGATACGGCGGCCGAACGGACGAGGGAGGGCAAGGACATGCGCAGGTTTCGGGCCGGACGGGCGATCGCCGCCACCGCGGTGGCGCTGGCGGTCGTACTCGGCGCGGGCGGCTGGGCCGCCGACACCCAGACCCCGGTCACCGGCCCGCCGCCCGGCAGCGCCGCCTGGACGGCCGACTCCTCGCTCGGCCGGCGGCTGCCCGACCCGGCCACCACCACCCCGGCCGGCGTCGCCGCGTTCTTCGCCGAGCTCACCCCGGCCGCGCAGGACGCCCTGGCCGTCCGGCACCCGCTGGTGGTCGGCAACCTGGACGGCGCCCCGGTCGCCCTCCGCTACCGGGCCAACGCCCTGGCCCTGAACGCCGAGCGCACCCGCGAACTCGCCCGGGCCACCGACCCCGCCCTCACCCCGCAGGACCACGAGGCCGCCCGCACCCGCGCCGAGCGCTACCGCGCCCTGCTGGACGGCGGCCGGCGGATCCTCGCCTTCGACCCGCGCGGCCGCGGCCAGGTCGCCGAGGTGTACGGCGACCTCGCCACCGCCCTCCGCACCGCCGTGATCGTCCCCGGCTCCGACATCGACCTGCTCCGCTTCGACCGCACGTCCGGCCCGTACGGCACCCCCGCCGGCATGGCCCGCGCGCTCCTGGACGCCACCGACGGGCGGACCGCCGTGATCGCCTGGGCCGGCTACACCACCCCGCTCGGCCTCGGCCCGGACGCCGCCACCGAGGACCTGGCCCGGGCCGGCGCCCCCCGCCTCACCCGGCTGCTCGACGGACTCGCCGTCACCACCCGCCCGCAGGCCCCGCCCACCGTGTTCTGCCACAGCTACGGCTCGGTCGTCTGCGGCCTGGCCCGCCCCACCCCCGCGCAGGCCTCCGGCGTGGTGGTGCTCGGCTCGCCCGGCATGGGCATCGACTCGGCCGCCGACCTCGACCCGGGCGTCCCGCTCTGGGCCACCGCCCGCAACGACTCCGACTGGATCGGCGACGTGCCCAACGTCCGGCTGTTCGGCCTCGGCCACGGCGCCGACCCGACCGCCCCCGGCTTCGGCGCCCGCCCGCTGCCCGCCACCGGATCCCACGGCCACGACGGCTACTTCGCCCCCGGCACCGCCTCCCTCGCCGCCTACGCCGCCGTCGCGCTCGGCCGCGCCTGACCGCCCGCACCGGAAGGAGCACCACCATGGCCAGCACCCTCGCCCCCCGGCCCCGCACCGCGGAGCCCCGCACCCCCCGGCCGCTCACCGCGCTGCGCCGCGCCGCCGCGCGGGTCGACGCGAAGACCCCGGCCCACCGCGACCGCGCCCTGGACGGGCTGCGCGCCCTCGCCCTGCTCGCCGTACCGGTCGGCCACTGGATGCTCGGCGGCCTCACCCGCTCCCCCGACGGCGCCCTGCACAACACCAGCCCGCTCTCCACCCTCGGCTTCTTCGCCCCGCTCAGCTGGGTGCTCCAGATGCTCGGGGTGTTCTTCCTGGTCGGCGGCCACTCCTCGGTCCGCTCGCTGGAGCGGGCCCGGGCCAGGGGCGTGACGTACGGCGGCTGGCTGCGGGCCCGTACCGTGCGGCTGCTGCGCCCGGTGCTCGGGGTGGCGGCCGTCTGGGCGGCGCTGATCCCGCTGCTGCCCGCGCTCGGCGTCCCCGCGGACACCGTGCGCACCGGCGCCACCCTGGTGGTGCAGCCGCTCTGGTACATCGGGGTCTACCTGGGGCTGACCGCGCTCACCCCGCTCTGCGTGGCCGCCGGGCGCCGGCTGGGCGGCTGGTCCGCGGGCCTGCTGGTGGCCTCGGTCGCCGCCGTCGACCTGCTGCGCTACGGGCCGTGGGCCGGGGCGGTGCCGTCCTGGGTCGCGCTGCTGAACATCCTGCCGGGCTGGCTGTTCGGCTACCAGCTGGGCGTGCTCTGGGCGCAGGGCCGGCTCGGCCGCCCGGCGGCCCGGGTGCTGCTGCTCGGCGGCGGCGCGCTGTTCGCCGCGCTGCTGCTGGTCTTCCACTACCCGGCCAGCATGGTCGGCGTGCCCGGGGCCGCGCGCACCAACTCGCACCCGCCGTCCCTGCTGGTGCTCGCCCTGGCGGCGTTCCAGTGCGGCGCCGCGGTGCTGCTGCGGGAGCGGCTGGGCCGGCTGCTGACCCGCCGTCCGCTGCTCTGGCTGCCGGTCGTGGTGGTCAACCTGTCGGCGATGACGATCTTCTGCTGGCACCAGAGCGCGATGCTCGCGGTCGCCGTGCCGGGCGCGGCCGGGCTGGGCGCCGTCCCGGGGCTGACCACCGCGCCGGACTCGCTCGGCTGGGTGGCCGCCAGGCTGGCGCTGCTGCCGCTGTTCGCCGCCGTGCTGGTGGCGCTCGGCTGGTTCACCCGCCGGTTCGACGGCCCGTGGACGGCCTTCTCGCGGGGCGGCAAGGCGGTGGCCGGCGCCGCGGCGGCGCTCTTCGCGGCGTACGCGCTGGGCGTGGTGTGACGGCCCACCGGGTGCGGGCCGCTCCGGGCGGCGGAGCACGGCGTGCAGGAGGGGCGCGGGCCGATCGGTCCGCGCCCCTGCGGCGCGCTGTCGGTGTCCTGCCCTACCCTGCCGCCATGGTGACGTTCGACGAGTTCCGCACGATGGCGCTGGCCCTGCCGGAAGCCGCCCAGGAGCCGACCTGGGACATCGAGACGCTGCGGGTCCGCGGCCGGATCTTCGCGATGGGCGCGCCCGACGGGGACCGGGTCACCGTCAAGGCCTCCCCCGAGGACCAGGCCGAACTGCTCGCCGCCGAACCCGAGGTGTTCTCCTCCGCCCCGTACGTCGGACGGCACGGCTGGGTGAGCGTCCGGCTGGACCTGGTGGACCGGGACGAGCTGCACGACCTCGTCACCGAGGCCTGGCGGCGGACGGCGCCGAAGCGCCTGGTACGCGAGTTCGACGCCTGATCGCGGCCCTGTCGAACGGCCGCGCGGGCCACCGTCCGAACCACTGGGAGACGTCGCGCGGACACCCCGGGTTCATGTGATCCATCCCACAGTTTAGGCGTTCCCGTCCTCCCTCCGGGCCCCCTAGGCTTGCGCAGGGAAGTCAGCAGAGCTATCGCACCCTCCGGGCACCGCCCGCGAAACGGTGACGGGCCCCAAGGGAGTTGGTGCGGTGCGCAACCGTCGGCGCTGGAAGCGGGTACTGATCGGGGCGTTCGCCGGCTGCGCGGTGCTCGCCGACGCCGGAGGCGCCGCCGCCGCGGCCGCGGTCTCCTCCGAACAGCTGGCGATCTCCACGCCTCCGGCCGGCAGCGCCGCCTGGGTCCAGGACCACTCCTTCGGCCACTCCCTGCCCGACCCGGCCACCACCACCCCGGCCGCCGCCGCGGCGTTCTTCGCCTCGCTCGCGCCCACCGAACTGGACCGGCTGATCCAGCAGTACCCGCTGGTCGTCGGCAACTACGACGGCGCCCCGCTGGACCTGCGCTACCGCGCCAACAGGATCGCCCTGGCCGCCGAGCGCGACCGGGCCCTGGCCCGCGCCGCCGACCGCGAACTGGACTCCGACACCCGCGCGCTGGCCGTCTCCCGCGCCAACGACGTCGAGCACCTGCTCGCCCCCGGCCGGCAGGTCCTGGCCTTCGACCCGCGCGGCCGCGGCCTGGTCAGCGAGGTGTGGGGCGACCTCGCCGACGCCGAGCGGATCTCCGTGCTCGTCCCCGGCTCGGACGCCGACCTCGGCCACCACGACCAGGCCGCCGAGCCGCTGCGCTCCCCGGCCGGCATGGCCCGCGCCCTCTACACCGAGGAGCGGCGCCAGGCGCCGAACACCCGGACCGCCGTGATCTCCTGGACCGGCTACGTCACCCCCTCCGGCCTCGGCCCGGACGCCGCCACCTCCCGGCTCGCCGACGTCGCCGCCCCCCGGCTGGAGCGGCTGCTCTCGGGCCTGAAGGAGACCACCCGGCCGGACGCGCCGCCGTCGCTGCTCTGCCACTCGTACGGCTCGGTGGTCTGCGGCACCGCCGCCCCGGAGATCCCGCGCGCGGCGGCCTCGCCGTCCGACACCTCCGGCATCACCGACCTGGTGGTCTTCGGCAGCCCCGGCATGGGCGTGCAGAGCACCACCGAACTGGGCGCCGGCGTGCACGTCTGGGCCACCCGCAACCCCAGCGACTGGATCGGCAACGTGCCGTTCCTGGAGGTCGGCGGGCTCGGCCACGGCGCCGACCCGACGGCGAGCGGCTTCGGCTCCGAGCAGATCTCCTCGGCCCGCGCGGCCGGCCACAACGGCTACTTCACCGAGGGCACCGACAGCCTGCGCAACTTCGCGGCGATCTCGCTCGGCCGCTACCAGGACGTGGTCCGGGCCAACCCCGGCTCCTGAGGCCCGCCCCCCGGGGGCTCAGGACGGCTGGTCCTGGTACAGCCGCAGGGCCTCCGCCGCCGCCCTGGCCAGCTCGCGCCGGGCGGCCGGCGGGACCAGCACCTCGACGTCCGCGCCGAAGGCCAGCAGCGACCGGACGGCCGCCGGGGCCGGGAAGGCCATCGCCACCTCGGCCCACTCCTCGGGCGGCCCGGCGCCCGCCTCCGGCGGCGGCGCGGTGACCCGGCCGCCGTGGATGCGCAGGAACATGTCCAGCCGTCCGCGGCGGACCCGCACCCGCACCGGCAGGTCCTTCGGCAGCCGCTCCACCTGCTCGCGCAGCACCGCCCAGACGTCGCCGAGCCCGACCCCGGCCCGGCGCCGCACCGTCTCCTCGGTGGTGTCGGCGGCCAGCACCCGGTCGGCCCGGAACAGCCGGGGCTCGCCGTGCAGATCGGCCACCAGGTACCAGACCGCCGCCTTGCTCACCAGCCCGTACGGGTCGACGGTGTACTCCACCGGCGCGGGCGTGCCGCCGTGCCGGTAGCGCAGCCGCAGCCGCCGGTCGGCGAAGACGGCGTACTGCAGCTCGCCCAGGTCCGGCCCGGCGGCGGGGCCGACCGCGCCGGGGGTCTGCATCCAGCGGGCCGGGTCGACCAGGATCCGCTCACTGATCCGCTCGGCGGCTGGCCGGTGCGGGGCCGGCAGCGCCGCCATCACCTTGCGCAGCGCCGAACCGAGCGCCCCGTCCAGCCCGAGGTCGCTGTGCGCGCCCTGGGCGGAGAGCACGAACAGCGCCCTGGCCTCGTCCGCGGTCAGGCCCGTGACGTCGGTGCGGTAGCCGGGCAGCAGGCCGATGCCGCCGTGCCGCCCGCGCTCGGTGAACACCGGCACCCCGGCGGCGGAGAGCGACTCGACGTCGCGGTAGATGGTGCGGACGGACACCTCCAGCCGCTCGGCGAGTTCGGTGGCGGACACCCGGCCGCGGGTCTGGAGCAGCAGCAGGATCGAGAGCAGGCGGTCGGCCTTCATGCCCCAAGAATTCCAGTAATCCTGACGGCAGTTGTCAGGTTTTACTGGGAAATTGCGTTCCGAGCCCGAAAGACCATCCGACACCAGGGAGTTGAGCGCCGATGACCGCCGTCCAGGATGCCCGCCCGCAGTACCTGACCGCCCTCGACCAGCTGGAGAAGCTGTTCGCCACGATCACCCCCGCCGACCTCGACCGGGCCACCCCCTGTACCGAGTTCACCCTGCGTCAGCTGCTGAACCACGTGGTCGGCGGCATCCACCGGTTCGCGTACATGGGCGAGGGCGGCCGCGCCGAGGACGTCGTGGCCGCCGTCGAGGACCCCTCGGACGAGGGCTGGCCGGCCGCGCTGGGCCGGGCCCGCGCCCGGGTCACCGCCGCCTGGGCGGACGACGCCAAGCTCGGCCGCCCGACCGTCGCCCCCTGGGGCGAGGTGCCCGGCGCGGCGGCGGTGGGCGGCTACCTGATGGAGCTGGTGACCCACTCCGGGGACATCGCCGGGAGCCTCGGCAACGGCTTCGCCCTGGACGACGACCTGGCGCGGACCGCGCTGGCCGTCGCCGAGTTCGTACTGCCGGCCGAACAGCGGGTGCCGGGTGTCCCGTTCGCCGCCGTCCGGCCGGTCGCCGAGGACGCCGACGTGCACACCCGGCTGGCCGCCTGGATGGGCCGGACGGTCTGAACCCGGCACCGGCCCGGCGGCCCGGGGGAGCCCGCACCGGCTC